>NZ_JBJEXT010000043.1:0-38406 GCF_051886055.1 Mitsuokella apri
AGGAAAGGTGTTATATATGATGACTTTGACGCAGATGCGTTATTTTTTCGAGGTGTGTCAGTGGCAGAATATCACGAAAGCAGCAGAACACCTGCATGTTTCGCAGCCGACCATCAGTGTGGCCATGAGGACGATGGAAGAGGAGACCGGACTGAATCTCTTTCACCGTGAAGGACGAAAACTTGTCATGACGCCGGAGGGCAGTAAATTATTTGCTAAAATCAACCACATTTTAAGCCAGATTGACCAGCTGGAAGTCGAAGTACAGGATATGGCACAGAATCGCAATCACATCCGCATGGCTCTGCCTCTGCAGATTGGCACGCGTTTTCTGCCGCGCATTCTCGGGGAGTTCCGCAAGCAGAATCCGCAGATTAAATTGGAAATCATCGAGACGGGCGGCATCAGTGCCCTGCAGATGGTGGAAGAAGAAAAACTCGATATTGCCCTGACGAATTACACAACGGGCTTCAGCCAAAAACTTCTTTATCAGAAGCTGTATGACTGCGAGTGCTGCTTTGTTACGTATCCAGATCATCCACTAGCCAAACGCAGGAAGGTTTCCTTTGACGATTTTGCCGATGAACCACTCGTCATGCTGGACAGTCACTTCTTCATTTACCGCATGGTTCAGGACTTGTTTGCCGAATACAACTGCAAACCTAATATCATTCATTACTCGCCGTATCTGCATACAATCAAAAATCTTGTGGAGAGCGGCATCTGTTCGACGTTTTTAGCAAGGCAGGCTGTTCTTCCTAGTGAGAATCTGGTGCCTATTTCTTTGGAAAAGCCGTTCTATATTAATTCTGGCATTGTTACGAAGAAGAGCCGTCAGGTTTATGAGGATGAAAAACTGCTCATTGATTACCTGCAGAAAATCGCACAGGATATGGAAAAATAATTTCATCAAAACTCCATCAAAAAAAGAAGGCCCCTGCTGAGACCTTCTTTTTTGATAGTTTTATTTTTATTTTTCAGCGTTCTTGCTGGCTAAAAAGTCCTTGAGAATCTGGCGCTTGGCAATCTTGCCGGTTGAAGTGCGCGGCAGGGAAGCGAGCTCGTGGAATTCACGCGGAATCTTGTAGAGCGCGAGGTTGGCCTGCAGGAATTTCTTGAGTTCACGGATGTTGATGGTGGCACCCTCATGCAGGCTGTAGAAGCAGGCGCCGGCCTGTCCGCGCAGTTTGTCATCGATGCCGATGACGGCTGCTTCGCTGATGCCGGGGAACTGATAAATGAGCTCTTCGACTTCGCGCGGATAGATATTCTCGCCCATGCTGATGATCATGTCCTTGAGGCGGTCGACAATATAAATGTAGCCATCTTCATCGGCGCGGGCTACATCGCCCGTGTGGAACCAGCCGCCGCGCAGGGCATTCTTCGTGGCATCCGGAAGATTCCAGTAGCCGAGCATGACGTTGTCACCTTTGACGATGAGTTCGCCGGCTTCGCCCTTTGGGACTTCCTCACCGTCCGAATTGATGAGCTTCCAGGCGATGCCCGGCACGACCGGCCCGCAGGAACCGACTTTTGGCTTTTCGGGCGGATTCATCGTGACAACAGGAGAGGTCTCGGAAAGACCATAGCCCTCGCAGATATCCACGCCAAATTTATTCATGAAATCCTGCTCAATCTTTAAGGGCAGCGTCGTGCCGCCCGAGACGACCAGGCGCAGGGAAGCCATATCTTCCTTCGTGGCGAGCTTCGTCAGGAGGCTGCAGATGGACGGCACGATGTAGAGGTCGTTGACCTTTTCCGTGCGGATGACATTGATGGTCTCTTTCGGCGTGAAGGAATCGAGGATGACGACTTCAGCGCCGCAGTAAAGCGGGTAGAGGACGGAGCAGGTCCAGCCGAAGCAGTGATACATTGGCAGAACGCAGAGAACCACGTTTTCTGCGTTGCAGCCCATGAAGCTCATCTGTCCGGCATTGGCGATGAGGTTGCGGTGGGAGAGCACGGCGCCTTTTGGCGAGCCCGTTGTGCCTGACGTGTAGATGATGACGCAGGGATTCTGCTCATCGAAAGTCGGCGGCAGCGGCGGTGCTGCCGGAATGGTCTCATCTATTTTGCCGGCCTGACGGATATCATGCTGGATAATGCGCATATCGCAGCGCAGGGCCGCAAGCGCATCGACGAGATTCAAAGGCTGATAAGTCAGGATATGACGGGAGCCCGAATCCTTTATAATGTAGGCAATTTCGCGGCTGCTGAGCTGGAAGTTGATGGGTACGGCAATGGCCCCCAAAGAAGCAATGGCCATGTAGGCGTAGATGTAATCTGCACTGTTGCGCGAAAAAATGCTGACGCGGTCACCCACGCGGACACCGGCAGCATAAAGACGGTTGCGGCAGGCAGCGACATGCTGCTGCAGTTCGCGGTAGGTAATGCGGCGTTCATGGTCGACAATGGCGAGAGAATCAGGTTTTCCCTGATAGATCAGTTCATGTACAAACATTGTATTCCTTCCTTTAGGGCAAGTGCCCCCATAGCAGAGGATAAATTCTTCGTCGTTACAGACTAATTTTATACCAGGTCATAAACTTTGTCAAAGTATAAAATAAAGGCCCTGTGATTTTTGACAGGGCCTTTTACGAAAAACAGTATGTTATTCTTCTTCGTCATGGTTCGGATGGGCAAGAGCACTGTGCTGATAGCTGTAGCCGAAGTAGACGAGGCAGCCAAATGTGCACCAGACGATGAAGCGGACCCAGGTTTCCCAGGGCAGATGGTACATGAGGTAGCCGCAGGTCAGTACGGCCATGGGGGCGATGAGCCAGACGAGCGGGCAGCGGAACGTGCGCGGTACATCGGGCTTCGTGATGCGCAGGACCATGACGCCGAGGGCAGCGACGAGGAAGGCAGACAGCGTGCCGATGTTGGCCATTTCGGCGATGACGCCGATCGGGGCAAAACCTGCAATGATGGAAACGAAGATGCCGCCCATGACCGTGACGATATACGGCGTATGATAGCGTTTGTGGATTTTGCAGACGCGGGCCGGCACCATGCCGTCGCGGCTCATGGCAAAGAAGATGCGGGCCTGGCCGTAAAGCAGGACGAGGAGGACCGTCGTAATGCCGGCAATAGCGCCGACACCGACGATGGCTGAACCGAGATTGTAGCCGATATAGCGCAGGGCAAAGGCCACAGGCTCCGGATTGTTGAGTTCCGTGTAAGGCACGATGCCCGTGAGCACGCCGGCCACGACGACGTAAAGGGCCGTGCAGATGACGAGCGAACCGATAATGCCGATTGGCAGGTCGTGCGAAGGATTCTTGCATTCCTCCGCACTCGTGGCAACGGCATCAAAGCCGATATAGGCAAAAAAGACAATGGCCGCGCCGCCGAAAATACCCGAAACACCGAAGGGCATGAAGGGCTCCCAGTTCATCGTATTGACATGCGGGATGGCGAGCAGCAGAAAAATCGCGATGGCCGTGAGCTTGACGCCTACGAGGATGCGGTTGAGCTTTGTGCTCTCCTGTGTGCCGCGAATCAGCAGCACCGAAAGCAGCAGTGTGATGAAGATGGCGGGCAGATTGATGATGCCGCCGTCGGCCGGCACATGTGTCAGGGCGTGACCCGGGTCAAGGCCCGCAGAGAGCAGCAGGCCTGTGACATAGCCCGACCAGCCGGAAGCAACAGCACTGGCCGTAACCGTGTATTCGAGGATGAGGTTCCAGCCGACAATGAAGGCGATGAACTCGCCGAGGGAGGCATATGTATACGTATAAGCACTGCCGGACGCCGGTACGATGGAGGAAAACTCTGCGTAAGCAAGTCCTGCAAGTGCGCAGGCAAGGCCTGAGACCATGAAAGAAATCGTGACAGCAGGTCCTGCGTATTTTGCAGCCGCAACGCCTGTCAGGACGAAGATGCCTGTGCCGATGACGCAGCCGATGCCGAGCAGGATAAGGTCAAAAGCGCCAAGCGTCTTGGCCATGCCTGAATGGGCAGCCGTTTCGCGCATCTGCTCAATGCTTTTGGTGCGGAATAAGTTCATTTTTTTTACCATTCCTTTTTCTCTTATAGATGGATAAGATATCTTTACAACATTACTATTATATTGACAGGAAAAGCCTCCGTCAATATGACAGAGGCTTTATGAGATGAAATTCTCCGGGAATATGGCGGAAATGTCATGGAAATGTATGCCGGAAATGCTTTATTCGCGAATCCATTCCTTGAATTTTTCCGGCGAGCTGTTGATGACGAGTTCTTCCGGGAATTCTGCTTCCTTGATGACTTCCTGAGAAAGCGCATGATTGCCGACATCGAGGTCGATATGGGCATCGCTGCCCATGATGACGTGCGTACCGTATTTCTTGCAGGCCTGCAGCATTTCTTTGGCGAGCTCGCGCGAACCCGTGCGGCTGCCGCCGGGGCGGTAGGAGCTGTTGTTGCATTCGAGCAGAACGTGGCGTTCCTTGGCAGCTTTGGCAATCTGGTCAAAGTCGACCGGGAAGACCGGATTGTCCGGATGGCCGATGATCTTGACCTGAGGGATGAACATGGCACTCATGATGGCTGTCGTATTGTCGAGCTTCGTACCCGGGGTGATGCAGGGATCGTGCAGGCTGGCAATGGCGTAATCGACAGCGCGCAGACCTTTTTCCTCAAGATCGACCTTGCCTGTGGTGTTCAGAATGTTGAGTTCTACACCCATGAGCAGTTCCACGCCGGCTTCATCGCCGTAGACTTTGCGGTCGAAGATGCGCAGATTCTCAAAGTAAAAGCGGTGCGTGGAGCCCGGCATGGCCGGAGCATGGTCGGCGATGCCGACAAGTTCCATGCCGTGTTTTTTGCCCGCGGCAATCATCTCGCGAATCGTGTTGTAGGCATGGCCGCTGGCGAGCGTATGCATATGGACGTCGAGTAAATCCTTCATTATAATACCCCCAAAACTATGACAGTGTGTTCGCCTTTTATTATAACACGCCCCAGCGTCAAAAGGGGCTCCTAAAAATTTTTCAAGAAATCCTGATTTTTTTGTTGACATTTCCGTTGCCATCCCGTATAATAAATCTTGTCGTTAAGACATGGGGTTATAGCTCAGTTGGTTAGAGTGTCTCGTTGACATCGAGGAGGTCACAGATTCGAATTCTGTTAACCCCACCATTTCAGAATGTACGGTTTCGTCAAACGGCGAAACCTTTTTTATTGCTCGCTTAGCTCAGTTGGCTAGAGCATCTCCGTCACATGGAGGGTGTCGGGGGTTCGAATCCCTCAGCGAGCACCAAAGAGAAAGCAGAAGCTGCATGCATGGCGTGCAGCTTATTTTTATATCTATTTTATAATATGAAGGAAACATGCTGAACTCTGTTGACATTCATTGACACTAGCCCTTGCAAAATGATATGATAGACAAGGGAATATCGGTACTTTCTCCAAACTCAAAATGAGGCTTTTCAGAGGTAAGACCGTCAGGATAGACGGGGAAAAGTCAATTTGAGTTTTTTCGTCGTGTTTTCACTTCCGCGGTGCAGAGACGCCGCCAGGAAATTGAGGAGGAAATCACTAAATGATCGAGCGTTATACCAATCCGGAAATGGGCCATCTCTGGTCTATCGAAAATGAGTGGCAGCAGATCCTGAATGTCGAGATGGCTGCTTGCGATGCTATGGCTGAGCTTGGCGAGATCCCGAAAGAGGCAGCTAAGAACATCCGTGCAAAAGCAAAGTTTGACGTCAACCGCATTCATGAGATTGAGTCTGTTACGCATCATGATATCATTGCTTTCCTGACGAACGTGGCAGAGAATGTCGGTGATGATTCCAAGTACATCCACAAGGGACTGACTTCCTCGGATGTCAAGGATACGGCATACTGCATGATGATGCGCGATGCCTGCGACATCATCCTCGACGACCTCAAGAAATTCCGTGAGGTCCTGCGCCGCCGCGCTAAGGAATTCAAACACACGCCGTGCATCGGCCGCACGCATGGCATTCATGCCGAGCCGATGACGTTCGGCCTCAAGCTCATCCTCTGGAGTGCTGAGATTGAGCGCGATATCGAGCGCATGGAGCATGCCAAGAAGATCGTTTCGGTCTGCAAGCTCTCGGGTGCTGTCGGCACGTACTCTAACATCGACCCGAAAATCGAGCAGATGGTCGGCAAGACGCTCGGCCTGACGCCGGTTCGCCTCGCTACGCAGGTCATCCAGCGTGACCGCCATGCAGAATTCGTGACGTCGATTGCCATCTGCTCCTCGACGCTTGAGAAGATTGCGACGGAAGTCCGCAACCTGCAGCGCACGGATATCCGTGAGGCAGAAGAGTATTTCTCCCCGGGACAGAAGGGCTCCTCGGCTATGCCGCATAAGCGCAACCCGATCAACTGTGAGCGCATCTCGGGCATGGCCCGCCTGAACCGCGGCAATGCCGTCGCAGCTCTTGAAGACATCACGCTCTGGCATGAGCGCGATATCTCGCATTCCTCCGTTGAGCGCGTCATCCTGCCGGATTCTTCGATCAACCTCGATTACTGCACGAAGAAGCTCACGGATATCATCGACAAGCTGCTCGTCTATCCGGAAAAGATGCTTCACAACATGCAGCGCACGGGCGGCCTCATCTACAGCCAGCGCATCCTGCTGACGGTTGTCGACAAGGGCGTACTGCGTGAAGATGCCTACAAGTGGGTACAGCGCAATGCCATGAAGCGCTGGATGGAAGGTCAGGATTTCCGCACGAGCGTTGAGAATGACCCGGACATCACGAAGTATCTGACGAAGGAAGAAATCGACGACTGCTTCGATTATAAATACTTCCTGCGCCATGTCGATATGATCTTTGAGCGCTTCGGCCTTTGAGACCTATAATAAATGAATAAATGAAAGAAAGCCTCTTCTCCCTGCGGGGAGAGGGCTTTTCTATGTCGATTCATAAAGGAGAGACAGATTATGTCAACAGTAGTAGTAACGGGTACGCAGTGGGGCGACGAAGGCAAGGGCAAGATCGTCGACTATCTCGCACAGCAGGCGGATACGGTCGTACGTTTTCAGGGCGGCAGCAATGCCGGCCATACGGTCGTCGTCGATGGCGTCGATTACAAACTGCGCCTGATGCCGTCGGGCATCCTTTTCAAGGGTTCGCACTGCGTGGTCGGCAATGGCGTGGCGTTCAATCCGAAAGTCATGCTGCAGGAGATGGACGCTCTCGCAGAGCGCGGCATTGACCTTTCGGGCATCCGCATCAGCAACCGCGCGCAGCTCGTTCTGCCGTATCACTGCCTGATCGACCAGCTCTCAGATGAGGCGCGCGGCAAAGGTAAAGTCGGCACGACGCATAACGGCATCGGCCCGTGCTATGTCGACCGCGACAACCGCATCGGCATCCGCGTCTGCGATTTCATCGATAAGGAAGAGTTTGCCAAACGACTCAAAGAAAACCTCGCCATCAAGAACCGCGAGCTCAAGCTTCTCTATGACCACGAGCCCCTTGATTATGATGAAATCCTTGCAGAATACAATGGCTATGCAGACCGTCTGCGTCCGTATGTCTGCGATACGATTGCTCTGCTCGATGAAGAAATCAAAGAAGGCCGCAAGATCCTCTTCGAGGGTGCTCAGGCCACGATGCTCGATATCGACTACGGCACGTATCCGTATGTCACGGCTTCGCACCCGATTTCCGGCGGCGTCGGCATTGGTGCCGGCGTAGCTCCGCAGAAAATTGACAAGGTCGTCGGCATTGTCAAGGCTTACTGCACGCGTGTCGGCGAGGGTCCGTTCCCGACGGAACAGCTCAACGAAATCGGCAATAAGCTGCGCGAAGTCGGCCATGAATACGGCGTCGTCACGGGCCGTCCGCGCCGCACGGGCTGGCTCGATGCCTGCGTTGTCCGCTATGCCGGCATCCTCTCGGGCATTGATTACATGGCTGTCACGCGCCTCGATATCCTCGATGATTTCGATGAAATCAAGATGTGCGTCGGCTACAAATATCAGGGCAAACTGCTCAACGAGATTCCGGCCAGCCTCAAGGTGCTCGCCGAAGTCGAGCCGGTTTACGAGACATTTGAGGGCTGGAAGTGCGATATCACGAAGGTCCGCAAGTATGAAGACCTGCCGGAGAACGCCAAGAAGTATCTGACGCGCATGGCAGAAGTCACGGGCATCGCCCTTGGCATCGTTTCCGTCGGCCCGAACCGCGACGAGACGATCGTCATCGCCAACGACATCTTTTGATTGTGATATCCTGAGCTAAATTCGCATATTGTGAGTAAGGTGAGGAGCCTCCGCATTGTTTCGCGGAGGCTCTTTTTTTATGCTGTTTTATCATATCGATAATAACTGTTCGTATGAAGTACATTAATACAATGATAAGCAGGAAATGGATAAGCTGCTAATAAATAAAAAAGAATAAAAATAGATTGACAAATCAGAAGCATCGTGATATATTAAAACCATCAGATGTGCTCGAACACAAAAGAGCAAAACAGAGTAAAATGTGGTAATTATAAACAAAGGAGAGACAAGAAATGGTAACAAGCACAGGAAATGCTCCGGAGAAGAAAATCCCCAGTGCATTCATTTATTTCTTTGGATCCTTCGGTGGTATCCTCTTTGGTTATGATATCGGCGTTATGACCGGTGCGCTGCCGTTCCTGCAGAACGATTGGAACTTGCAGGGCAATGCGGGCATCATCGGCTGGATTACATCGGCCGTCATGTTCGGTGCTATTTTCGGCGGCGCTCTTGCCGGTCAGCTTTCCGACCGTCTCGGCCGCCGTAAGATGATCCTCATCTCGGCCATCATCTTTGTCATTGGTTCCGTTCTTTCCGGTATCGCACCGCACAACGGCCAGTATTACCTCATCGGTGTGCGTATCCTCTTAGGTTTGGCTGTTGGTGCAGCTTCGGCCCTCGTTCCAGCTTATATGTCGGAGATGGCGCCAGCACGCCTCAGAGGCCGTCTTTCCGGCCTGAACCAGACGATGATCGTCTCGGGCATGCTGCTTTCCTACGTTGTTGATTATCTTTTGAAGGATCTGCCGGAAACGATGGCTTGGAGACTCATGCTCGGCCTTGCCGCTGTTCCTGCTCTTATCCTGTTCCTCGGCGTTCTGCGCCTGCCGGAGTCGCCGCGTTTCCTCGTAAAACATGGCCTTGTTGACCAGGCACGTCGTGTGCTCGGTTACATCCGCAACACGAAAGAAGAAGTCGAGGCAGAGCTCGCCGACATCAAGGAAATGACGACGACGGAAGCCAATACGAAGGAACCGTCGCTTGCCACGCTGTTCTCGGATAAATACCGCTACCTCGTTACGGCTGGTGTCGGCGTTGCCGCTTTCCAGCAGTTCCAGGGTGCCAACGCAATTTTCTACTACATTCCGCTGATTGTTGAAAAAGCAACGGGCCAGGCTGCCAGCTCGCAGCTCATGTGGCCGATCATTCAGGGCATCCTGCTCGTTCTCGGCTCCCTCATCTTCCTCGTCATCGCAGATAAATTCAACCGCCGCACGCTGCTGACGGTCGGCGGCACGATCATGGGCCTTTCGTTCATCCTGCCGGCAGTCATCAACAGCATCATTCCGGATGCAGACCCGATGATGATTGTTTTCTTCCTCTGCATTTACGTTGCCTTCTATTCCTTCACTTGGGCTCCGCTGACCTGGGTTATTGTCGGTGAGATTTTCCCGCTGGCTATCCGCGGCCGCGCAGCTGGTCTCGCTTCCTCGTTCAACTGGATTGGTTCCTTCCTCGTTGGTCTGCTGTTCCCAATCATGACGGCTTCGTTCTCGCAGGCAGCTGTATTTGCCATCTTCGGTGTCATCTGCCTGCTCGGCGTTGCGTTCATCCGCAACTGTGTTCCGGAAACGCGCGGTCATACGCTTGAAGAAATCGAGGCAGCTGGTACGAAAAAAGCTGCCAAGGCTTCTGTGCACAATGCATAAGCTCATTATCACATCGAGGAGTAATTTACCATGGATTTGAAAAAGAATGCTGCAGCAATAGAGGAGGGCCGCACGGCCCTCGGCCTGGAGCTCGGCTCGACGAATATCAAGATGGTGCTTGTAAATGAAGCCTGCGAGACACTGGCTTCGACGAGCTACGGCTGGGAAAATCAGCTCGTGGACGGCATCTGGACGTATGATCTGGCAACGGTCTGGCTCGGCATTGAGGACTGCTTCCACAGCCTGACGGCCGATGTGCAGAGCCGCTATCATGTGGAAATCAAGAAAATCGGCTCGATTGGCGTCAGCGCCATGATGCACGGCTATCTGCCGTTTGATAAAGACGGCAAGCAGCTCGCACCGTTCCGCACCTGGCGCAACAACATCACGGGTGAGGCCGCAGAAAAACTCACAGGGCTGTTCGGCTTCAACATCCCGCAGCGCTGGAGCATCGCGCATCTTTATCAGGCCATCCTGAAAGATGAGGCTCATGTCAAGGACATCGCGTTCCTGACGACACTTGCAGGTTACGTACACTGGCAGCTCAGCGGTGAGAAGGTCCTCGGCATCGGCGATGCTTCGGGCATGTTCCCGATTGACGAAAAGACCGGCACGTACGATGCCGGCATGGTGGAGAAATTCTCCGCACTGCCTGAAGTAAAGAAGTATCCATGGAAGCTCGGGGAAATCCTGCCAAAGCCGCTGCGCGCCGGCACGAAAGCCGGCCAGCTGACAAAAGAAGGCGCATGGCTGCTCGACCCGACGGGCAAACTTGAGCCGGGAGCCCTGATGGCGCCGCCTGAGGGCGATGCCGGCACGGGCATGGTCGCGACGAACGCCGTGCGCAAACGCACGGGCAATATCTCCGTCGGCACGTCGGCATTCTCGATGAACGTACTCGATGCACCTTTAAAGGCGGTTCACCGCGATATCGATATCGTGACGACGCCAGACGGCGCGCCTGTAGCCATGGTTCATACGAATAACTGCTCGAGTGACCTCAATGCCTGGGTGCAGCTCTTTGGCGAATTTGCCGAGCTCATCGGCCACGGTCAGACGCCGGCGAAACTCTATCGGACGCTCTTTGAGGCTTCGCAGAAGGCAGACCGCGATGCCGGGGGACTCCTTAACTACAGCTGCCTCTCAGGTGAAAATATCACCGATGTGGAGACAGGCAGACCTCTCTTCGTGCGTACGCCGCACAGCAAAATGAACCTTGCAAACTTTATGCTTGCTCAGCTCTATGGCTGCTTTGCACCACTCAAGATTGGCATGGATATTCTCGTCAAGGAAGAGGGCGTGCAGACGGATGTCATGATTGCCCAAGGCGGTCTCTTTAAGACGCCGGTCATCGGTCAGCAGGTCCTTGCCGACTGCCTCGGCCTGCCAATCACCGTCATGGAGACGGCAGGGGAAGGCGGCCCGTGGGGCATGGCTGTGCTCGCAGTCTTTGCGAAATGGCATGGCGAAAAAGCCCTGGCCGACTTCCTCGATGACGATGTCTTCCACAATCCGGAAAGCTCGACACTGCTGCCGACGGAAGCAGGACGTCTCGGCTGCCAGAAATTCATCGCAGCTTATAAAGAAGGTTTGGAAGTCGAACGTCAGGCAGGCAAAGCTGTACCAGACCAGACGAAAGCGTAATTTCAGATTGTCAGGTTGAAAGGATCCTATTTTAAATGTTAGAAGAACTCAAACAGGAAGTTTATGAAGCGAATATGATGCTGCCGAAACTCGGCATTGTCACATTCACCTGGGGCAATGTCTCGGGCATCGACCGTGAGAAGAACCTCTTCGTCATCAAGCCGTCGGGCGTGCCGTACGAAGATTTGAAGCCTTCGGATATGGTTGTAGTCGACCTTGAGGGCCATGTCGTCGAAGGAGAGATGAATCCTTCGAGCGATACGATGACGCATCTTGTCCTCTACAAGGCATTCCCGAATATCAAGGCTGTCGTCCACACGCATTCCAAATGGGCCGTTTCTTTTGCCGAAGCCGGTGTGCCGATTGAGGCACTGGGTACGACCCATGCCGATACATTCTACGGCGATGTTCCTGTGACCGATGCTTTGACGAAACAGGAAATTGAAGAAGCTTATGAAGAGAACACGGGCAAGGTCATCGTCCGCACGTTCCAGGAATACGGCATTGACCCTGATGCCGTACCGGCCGTCCTCGTCAAGCAGCATGGTCCGTTCACCTGGGGACCGAGCCCGAAAAAGGCCGTTGAGAATGCAAAAATCCTCGAAGTCGTCGCCGAGATGAACTACCATGCCCTGCAGCTCACGCGTGCCGATATCCGCGTGCCGCAGTTCCTCTTAGATAAGCATTATTACCGCAAACACGGCGCCAATGCCTACTATGGTCAGAACAACGCCAAGTCCAAGAGCGGTGCTACCCATAAATAAAAAGTTTTTGATTTTAGGAAATTTGATTTCAGAAGGGAAGTCCATATCATGCTGAAACTCTCGAATGCTTACAAATTCTGGTTTGTCGCTGGTTCCCAGTTCCTTTATGGCGAGGAACAGCTCAAAAATGTCGCCCGCGATGCCGAAGACATCGTCAACAAGCTCAATGCAAGCGGCAAGCTGCCGTACCCGATTGAGTTCAAGGGTGTCATGACGACGGCCGATGGCATCACGCAGTTCATGAAGGATGTCAACTACAACGACGAAGTAGCCGGTGTCATCACGTGGATGCATACGTTCTCTCCGGCCAAGAACTGGATTCGCGGCACGAAGCTCCTGCAGAAACCGCTGCTGCACCTCGCTACGCAGTACCTCAACAAGATCCCGTACGATACGATTGACTTTGACTACATGAACCTCAACCAGAGTGCTCATGGCGACCGCGAGTACGGCTACCTCAATGCCCGTCTGCACCTCAACAACAAAGTCGTTTACGGCTGGTGGGGCGATGAAGAAGTTCAGCAGGAAATCGCTTCGTGGGAAGATGTTGCCGTCGCTTACAACGAGAGCTTCAAGATCAAGGTCTGCCGTTTCGGCGATACGATGCGCGATGTCGCTGTTACCGAGGGTGATAAGGTACAGGCTCAGATCCAGCTCGGCTGGACGGTCGACTATTGGCCGGTTGGTGACCTCGTCGAAGTAGTCGATGCGGTCAGCGAAGAAGACATCGACAAAGAATACAAGAAGCTGCAGGAAGACTACACGTTCAATCCGCAGAACAACAGCGCCGAAAAATTCGAGAGCTCCGTACGCTATCAGCTGCGCGAGTATCTCGGCATCAAGAAATTCCTCGATGATAAGGGCTATACGGCTTTTTCGACGAATTTCCAGGACCTCAAAGGTCTCAAACAGCTGCCGGGCCTCGCTGCTCAGATGCTCATGCGCGACGGCTACGGCTTTGCCGCTGAAGGCGACTGGAAGACGGCAGCCCTCACGCGTCTGCTGAAGATCATGGCACACAACGACCGCACGGTCTTCATGGAAGATTACACGCTCGACCTGCGCAAAGGCCATGAAGCCATCCTCGGCGCACATATGCTCGAAGTCGATCCGTCCATTGCCAGCGACAAGCCGCGCGTTGAAGTCCATCCGCTCGACATCGGCGGCAAGGATGATCCGGCCCGTCTCGTCTTCACCGGTGCTGACGGCGAAGGCATCGACTGCACGGTTGCGGACTTCCGCGAAGGCTTCCGCCTGATCAGTTACCCGGTTGACTGCCGTAAGGCCGAGGCCGAGACGCCGCATCTGCCGGTTGCAAAGCAGCTCTGGACGCCGAAAGTCGGCCTTAAGGAAGGTGCGACGGCCTGGATTCAAGCCGGCGGCGGCCATCACACGGTCCTTTCCTTCCGCATCACGGAAGAGCAGATTCACGACCTCGGCACGATGCTCGGCATGGATCTCGTAGAAATTTGCTGATTCCCTTCTTTCTTGTAAAGACCAAATCCATACACCAGAAAAGCGCATCCTCGTTTTGAGGATGCGCTTTTCGTATATCTTACTATCTAATAAGAAGCTTTTTGTTAAGGAGTCATCCTTCTACGTTTTGCAGGATGCGGATCTCGTTGCGCATGATGTATTTTTCGTGTTCGGGTTTGATGCCGTTGACGAGATAATCAAAGACAATCTGCATCGAGCGCTGCCCCTGTTGATGCGGATGTTGGTAGATGGCAGCCTGAATGACGCCTTTTTTCATCATTTCAATGGTCGTGGGAATCGTATCGAAGACAATCAGGGTGATGTCCTGGCGCTTCGCGGTGAGAACGGCGCGGGCAGCACCGTAAGCGCCGGCCGAGATGACGAAGAGGGCATTTGTTTCGGGGCGGTCTAAGAGCAGCTGGCGGATATCTTCATAGGCAATCATATCGTCATCTTCTGTTTCCTGTACGCCAAGAAAGTGAAAGTCGGCATGTTTTTTCATGATTTCGAGGAAGCCGTCAAGACGCTGGCGATGGCCGAGCATGTTGAGAGAACCCAAAAGGACGCCGGCATACAGTGGACCCGGATGAATCATGCCTAAAAGAGCCGCGGCAGTCCTGCCGCCGTTGGGGTAGTCTGGTCCGACATAGCATTGACGTTTGGACGTTTCGACATCGTTGTTGAGCGTGACGACAAAAATATCTTCTGCGACGCACTCATTGATTTTCTCGATGATGCGCGGATGATTCAGAGGGTCGATGATTAAGGCATTGATGCCCTGCGCTTTGAGTTCATCGATGATTTCACATTGGCGGTCGATATCGAAACCGCGCATGCTGCGCCAGATGACCTCGAGGCCGTAAGAGGAAAATTTGTCGGCCATGCGATGCATGGAATGCAGGACATCATCGAAGAAGCGGACGCCGTCTGACACAATCAGGACACCGACTATGGGATGCTTCTTGCGGGCGGCCAGTGCCTTGCCGGCAGGATTCGGATGATAATGAAGTTTTTCGGCCATTTCGCGGACGAGACGTTCTTTTTCCGGTTTGACTTTGCCGCGGCCGTTGAGCACGCGGTCTACTGTGCCGCGTGAGACTCCGCAGAGTTCGGCAATCTGTTTGATGGTTACCATGGTACGATCTTCTTTCTGTGCTGCATTTGGAGATATTCTTATCTTTTATTCGCTTCGAACCGTTTGTTTTCCTGCTTATGGCACTTTGCGGATTGATACCGGCTTTCTTTTTTGCTATAATGTTCGCGATTACGGTATTTCTATTTAAATGGAAGGAAACAGATGACTGTGCGGGGCAGGATGCTCCGGAAAGGATGACACGATTCATGTATAAGATGATTGCCCTGGATCTCGACGGTACACTCAATAACGATGAGAAGAAGATTACCCCCAAGACGCGTGAGGCACTTTTAGCGGTGCAGCAGCATGGCGTGACGGTCGTGCTGGCGTCGGGGCGTCAGGCACCGGGGCTTATGCGTGAGGCCAATGCCCTTGAACTCAGGGATTACCACGGCCTGCTGCTCTCGTATAACGGCGGCCAGATCAAGGATGCGACGACGGGAGAAATCCTCTTCTCGCAGGCCATTGACCGCGGGACGGCACTGCGTTTCCTGCGCCATCTCGAAGCCTATCCGGAGCTTTCGCCAATCGTCGATGATGGCGAATTCATCTTCACGACCGATGCCAGCCGCCATAAGGTGCAGGATGAGAGCCGCAACAACAATCTCAAGATTGAGATTGTCGAAAACATTGCCGATGCCGTGGAAGAGCGCGGCTTTGCGCCGGTCAAGATCCTGACGGCTGCGCCAAATGAGATTCTCGTGCCGCGCCTTGCCGATATCCGCCGCGGCTTTGAGGAAGAGCTTTCTTTCGTGCAGTCGGCACCGTGGTTTTACGAGGCAACGGTCAAAGGCGTCAGCAAGTCGACGTCGCTTGCGCGCGTCTGTGAGCGTCTTGGCATTGCGCCGAGAGAGGTCATGGCCTTTGGCGATGCCCAGAACGATATGAGTATGCTTGATTTTGCCGGCCATGGCGTGGCCATGGGCAATGCCTGCGATGAACTCAAGGATATGGCCGATGAAATCACGCTGTCGAATAACGAGGATGGCATTGCGGCATCGCTCGCACGTCACTTTGATTTTTTAAATTAAGCCGCGTATCGCGTATTTTGTGATATTTCTCATAGAGCTTCCCTTATGGGGAGCTTTTTTTATGGAAATAAGGCATATATATAGTTGAAACTTATAGATTGTGCTTATTGCTATTGACTTTTTAGGATGCAGGCCATACAATGGATTTATCAATCCCGAGTAATTTTGTAAGGATTAAATATCCAGAGCTTAAATCTTAAAGGAGAGTTTTATATATGGCAGAGAATCTTTTGGAAATCAAGGATCTCCATGCTGGCGTCGAAGGCAAGGAAATCCTCAAAGGCCTGAGTCTGAAAGTCGACAAGGGTGAAGTGCATGTCATCCTCGGACCGAACGGCTCCGGCAAATCGACACTCATGAACATCATCATGGGCCATCCGAAATATGAGGTGACCTCCGGCACGATTGACTTCGAAGGCGAGGATATCAAAGACCTCAAGACGTTTGAACGCGCGCGCAAGGGCCTGTTCCTCTCGTTCCAGACGCCGGAGGAAATCCCGGGCATCACGGTCGAGAACATGATCCGCACGTCAAAGCAGGCCATCTCGGGCGAACGCGTTAAAATCATCCCGTTCCGCCGTCAGCTTAAACAGACGATGGAAGAGCTCAAGATGAAGCCGGAGTACGCAGAGCGCTATATGAACGTAGGCTTCTCGGGCGGCGAGAAAAAACGCAACGAGATCCTGCAGCTCCTCATGCTCAATCCGAAACTCGCGCTGCTCGATGAGACGGATTCGGGCCTCGATGTCGATGCCGTACAGATTGTCTCGGAAGGCGTCGCAAAGTTCCACAACGAGAACAACAGCTGCCTGATTATCACGCATAACACGCGCATTCTCGAAAAACTCAAGGTCGATAAGGTTCATGTCCTCATCAACGGCGAAATCGTCGAAGAGGGCGGTCCGGAGCTCATCGATGAAATCAACCGCCGCGGCTTCACGCACATCCTTGACGCTCAGGCAGAAAAGTGAGGCGCGCGATGGCTGAAGAAAAATTTGTACCCAAAAAGAAGACGTACGTCGAAGACATCGAGCGTACGCTCTATGATATCAAAGATGCCGACCACTCCGTCTACAAGGCGCATAGCGGCTTGACAGAAGATATCATCCGCGATATCTCGAAACGCAAGCATGACCCGCAGTGGATGCTCGATTTCCGCCTCAAATCCCTTGAGGTCTACAATTCGCTGCCGCTGCCGACCTGGGGCCCGGATATTTCCGAGCTCAATATGGATGATATCGTCACGTACGTCCAGCCGGATGCCAAGATGACGGGCAATTGGCAGGAAGTGCCGAAAGATATCAAAAATACATTTGACCGCCTCGGCATCCCAGAGGCCGAGCAGAAGCAGAGTCTCGCCGGCGTCGGTGCGCAGTATGACTCGGAGGTCGTCTATCACAGCATTCAGGATGACCTTGTCAAGCAGGGCGTCATCTACACGGATATGGAAACGGCCATCCGCGAGCATGAGGATGTCGTCAAAGAGTACTTCATGACGCTCGTGCCGCCCAAAGACCATAAATTTGCGGCCCTGCACGGTGCCGTCTGGTCGGGCGGTTCGTTCGTCTATGTGCCGGAGGGCGTACATGTAGAGATTCCTCTGCAGTCCTACTTCCGCCTCAATGCGGCAGGTGCCGGCCAGTTCGAGCACACGCTGATTATTGTAGAAAAAGGTGCAAGCCTGCACTTCATCGAAGGCTGCTCGGCTCCGAAGTACAATGTCACGAATCTTCATGCCGGC
Organism: Mitsuokella apri; assembly: GCF_051886055.1. Lineage (NCBI taxonomy): Bacteria > Bacillati > Bacillota > Negativicutes > Selenomonadales > Selenomonadaceae > Mitsuokella > Mitsuokella apri. Next base: position 17,698 of record NZ_JBJEXT010000043.1, read on the forward strand.
TGCGTTGAGCTCTTCGTCAAGGAAGGGGCGCGCCTGCGCTATTCGACGATTGAGAACTGGTCGCGCAATATGATGAACCTCAACACGAAACGCGCCCTCGTTGAAAAAGACGGCATCATCGAGTGGGTTTCAGGCTCGTTCGGCTCGCATGTTTCGTGCCTCTATCCGTGCAGCATCCTGCACGGCGAGAACGCGCGCTGTGAATTCACGGGCGTCACGTTCGCCTCGAAGGGGCAGAACCTCGATACGGGTGCCAGCGTCATCCACGCGGCCCCGCATACGTCGGCAAACATCAACACGCGTACGATTTCCAAAGCCGGCGGCAAGGCCACGTACCGCAGTGCCGTCAAGGTTACGCGCCGCGCGCCGTTTGCGAAATGCTCGGTCAACTGCGAGTCGCTGATGCTCGACAACGAATCGCGCAGTGATACGCTGCCGGTCATGGATATCGAGGGCGATGAGGCCGATATCGGGCATGAAGCCAAGATTGGCCGCATCAGCGATGAAGCGATTTTCTACCTGACTTCCCGCGGCATCGATGAGGATGAGGCCCGCGCGATGATCGTACGCGGCTTCGTTGAGCCGATTGCCAAGGAGCTGCCGCTCGAGTACGCCGTAGAAATGAATAACTTGGTCAATATTGAATTGGAAGGGACGATGGGCTGATATGGCAGATTTGAAAACATTCTCCCGGATCCCCATGCGTACCTGGCGCTGGCTCGGCGTCAATGAGAGCAGGATTCCGGCTGATATCGATGAAAATATAAAGACGCAGAAGCTGCTTGTCGAAGCAGGCAAACAGGATGAAGTCGTCCTGACGCAGCGCGAGGGCGGCCAGTACGAGCTGCAGGTGCATCTTGAAGATGGCGCCAAGCTCCATCTCGTCAATGCCCAGCTCGTGCCGGCTGACAAGCTCTATACCTGCCGCGTCAAGGTTTTTGTCGGCAAGGGAGCAGAATTTTCTTATACGGTCGTCGAGGCTGGTGCGAAACAGACGGCGACGGAGCTCTATGTTGACCTCGCTGGTGATGATTCGAAGGCAGATGTTTGGGGACTGTATTTCGGTGATGGCAAGAGCCTCATCGATCTCAACTACGTCATCCGCCAGGGCGGCAAACGCACGGACGCTAATATGCAGGTCCGCGGCGCACTGCTCGGTGAGAGCGAGAAGATTTTCCGCGGTACGCTCGATTTCCTCGAGGGTGCCAAGGGCTCGGTCGGACGCGAGAACGAGGAAGTTGTACTGCTTTCGCCAAATGTCCGCAACCGCAGTGTGCCAATCATGCTTTCGCATGAGGATGATGTCGATGGCCATCATGCCGTTTCCGTCGGCAAGATGGATGAAAATAAACTCTTTTATCTCATGAGCCGCGGCCTTGACCTCTCTGAGGCACAGCGCCTCGTCGTCGAGGCTTCGTTCAATCCGGTACTCGACCGCATCCCGGACGAAGAGCTCAAGGGAGAAATTGATACGTATTTGCAGAGGAGACTTTCGAATGGCTGATGCACAGGAATTTTTGAAGGACTTCCCGCTCCTCAAGAGGAAGATGAACGGGAAACAGATTGCTTATCTCGATAATGGCGCGACGACGCAGAAGCCGGAACAGATTATCCAGTCCATCTGCGGCTATTACGGCGGCTGCAACGCCAATCCGCACCGCGGCGCTTATGCACTTTCTGTCAAGGCTACGGAAATCTACGAGAATGCACGTGTGCGCACGGCAAAGTTCATCAATGCTGCGCGTCCGGCCGAAATCATCTTCACGAAGAATGCCACGGAAGCGCTGAACCTCGTGGCTTACAGCTATGGCCTGCACAACGTCAAGGCCGGCGATGAAATCGTCATCACGATTTCGGAGCATCACAGCAACCTCGTGCCGTGGCAGTTTGTCGCAAAATCGACGGGTGCTGTCCTCAAATATATTTACCTTGAGAGGGACGGCAATCTTTCGGACGAGGATATCGAGACGAAAATCACGGAAAAGACGAAAATCGTCGCCGTGACGCAGGTCTCGAACGTTCTCGGCCTCAAGAATGATGTCAAGAAAATCGTCAAGAAGGCTCACAGCGTCGGCGCGGTTGCCGTTGTCGACGGCTCGCAGAGCGTCGCACACATGAAAGTCGATGTCCGCGATATCGACTGCGATTTCTTCGCCTTCTCCGGTCATAAGATGCTTTCGCCGATGGGCATTGGCGTGCTCTACGGCAAATACGACATCCTCGATGCCATGCCTCCGTTCCTGCGCGGCGGTGACATGATCGAGTACGTCGAAGAGCAGAATACGACGTATGCCGAGCTGCCGGCGAAATTCGAAGCTGGCACGCAGAATGTCGGCGGTGCTGCCGGTCTGACGGCTGCCATCGATTACCTCGAGAACATCACGTTTGACCGCATCGAGGCCATTGAGAAAGACCTCGTGGACTACGCCCTGCCGCAGCTGCGCGAGCTGCCGTACATTGAACTTTATGGCTGCGATACGACGCGCGACAACAAGACGGGCATCATTGCCTTCAACGTCAAGGACGTTCATCCGCATGATGTCGCGAGCATCCTTGACAGCTACGGTGTGGCCATTCGTGCCGGCCATCACTGCGCACAGCCTCTGCACCGCTATTTGGGGCAGAATGCCAGCTGCCGTGCAAGTTTCTACCTTTATAATACGCGCGAGGACATCGACCGCTGGATTGACGCCCTCAAGAAGGTAAGGGGGGTCCTTGGCTATGGCGCTTGAAGATATTTACACGGAGCTCATCGGCGAACACAGCCGCAATCCGGAGAACAAGCATCATCTCGACCATGCCACGTGTGCCCTTAAGGGCCATAACCCGAGCTGCGGCGATGAAATCACACTCGAACTGCAGATTGAAGACGGCATTGTCAAAGATGCATCGTTCACGGGCGTCGGCTGCGCCATCTCGCAGGCTTCGACGGATATCATGATTGACCTGATCCGCGGCCAGAAAGTCGAGAAGGCCAAGGAACTCGCGGAGAAATTCATCGGCATGATCAAGCGTGAAATCACGGATGAAGATGAACTCGAAGAGCTCGATGAAGCACTGGCTCTCAAGAATGTCTCGAATATGCCGGCCCGCGTTAAATGTGCGGTACTCGCCTGGCATACGCTTGACGATGCTCTTGAAAAAGAAGAGCAGGCGAAAAAATAAGATTTTATCCACAGAAATCTGGGGATATCCATGGAAAAGCTGTGGATATCCCCTGTGCTTTGTGGATAAGCTGTGAATAAACAGGGTGCATCACAAGGAAAGGAAGAGCATCATGGCAGTAAAAGAAGTTTCCCCGTTTGAATTCAATGAAAGTCCGTTCAAGGTCATCGGCAAGGAGTGGCTGCTCGTCACAGGCGAGTACGATGGCAAGTCCAATGCGATGACGGCTTCGTGGGGCGGCCTCGGCATCATGTGGGGCAAACCGGTGGCATTCATCTTCATCCGTCCGACGCGTTACACAAAGGAGTTCGTCGATAAGGCAGAAGGCCTGACGCTTTCGGTTTTTACCGAGGATTACCGTAAGATGATGAATTACTTCGGCACGGTCTCGGGCCGCGATGAGGATAAAATCAAGAAAGCCGGCCTGACCATGGAGCACGATAACGGCCGCACCTACTTCGACGAAGCGCGCGTGACAATGCTCTGCCGCAAACTCTACGCCCAGCCTCTCGCTTCGGAATTTTTCATTGACAAGAGCTGCGATGAAAAATGGTACAAGAACGATTACCATACGATGTACGTCGTGGAGATCGAAAAGCTCCTCGTCAAGGAATGAGCGCGGGCGAAAAGGGGCCGTCCTGCAGCCCGCTCGCCGGTCAATCCGCACCAGCGGCCTCAATCCTGCGCTGCAGCAGCCTGACGATGGGCATGGATGACGCGGAAATTGCAGAACTCTTAGCTTCGAGTCAGGTTCGGCGCCACAAATTTTCGGCAGGAGAGATTGTCTTCTACGATGGCGACCTGCCGCATTCTTTATACATCCTGCTGCGCGGTGAAGTTCACATCCTCAAGGATACCTTCTCGGGCCGCCGTATCTTTATCTCGGAAATCAATGAACCGGGCGATATGTTCGGCGAGGTTTACGAAGTGCTCAAACAGCCCTACGATATTTACGTAGAAGCTGCGAAAGATACAGAGCTTCTGGAAATCGACAGCCGCTTCTTTTCGCTGGGCGGGAAGAAGGAAAAACTTTCCCGCAGTGCGCTGCTCGTGGAACGGAACCTCATGCGCATTTTTGCGCGCAAGGCGTATTTCATGCATGGGCGCATCAAGGTGCTTGCCAGCGGCAGCCTGCGTGAAAAAGTCGTGCGCTTCCTGTTTCAGAACATGGATGAAAGCGGACAGATTGAGCTGACGGCAAGCCGTGAATATCTCGCGGCCTACCTCGCGGTCACGCGTCCGTCGCTTTCGCGCGAGCTTTCGGCCATGCAGAAGGACGGCCTGCTCGAGGTCTCGGGCAAACGCATTCGCGTGCTCGATATGAAGCGTTTCGAAGAATATCTTTAACTGGAATATATGATTTCTGCCGCAAAGTGCTTTTCTTTTTGAAAGGCACTTTTCTTTTGTTGTGTATTAAATGACATGATTCTCTATGATTTTTATCCTAGGAAAGATGGTCATTCAATGATATAATAGAAGGGTTTGCGAACGGATTTATGCTGCTTATCATGAAGCAGCAGTGTATCAATCATGTATATGGAGGTCTTGCTTTGTTAGCTACGCGTGAATATCAGGATATTGAAGAGAAGGTGATGCAGGGGAAGCGCCTCACGAGAGAGGACGGCATCCGCCTGTTTCACTGTCATGACCTTGCCTGGCTGGGCGCTCTTGCCGACCATGTACGTAAGGAAAAATGCGGCGATATCGTCTATTACAACGTCAACTGCCATGTCAATCTGACGAATATCTGCACGTCGCACTGCAAATTCTGTGCCTTTGGCCGCGATGAGGATGAAAAAGGTGCCTATGCGATGACGAAGGCGCAGGCCATCGCGGTGGTCGAGGATGCCATGAAGGACCCAAATCTTGCCGGACTGCACGTCGTCTCGGGACTTCATCCGACCTGGTCGTTCGAGGATTATCTCGGCATTGTCGAAGCCCTGCACAAAAGATTTCCGAAGCTTTATATGAAGGGCTTCACGGGTGTGGAAATCACGCATTTTGCAGAGATTTCCGGCCTTTCCGTTGAAGAGGTGCTGCGCCAGCTGCGCGACCGCGGCGGCCTGCAGGCCATTGCGGGCGGCGGCGCGGAGATTTTGTCGGACCGCGTGCGCGGGGAACTCTGCCCCAATAAGGCCACGGCAGACGAATGGCTCAATGTCGCGCGCACGGCACATAAACTCGGCATCAAATCAAATGCTTCGATGCTCTATGGCCATATCGAGACGCTCGAAGAGCGTGTGGACCATCTGCTGCGCCTGCGCGAGCTGCAGGATGAGACAGGCGGTTTCCAGACGTTCATCTGCTTCCCGTTCCTGCCGAAACATACGGAACTCGGCAAATATATCAAGCAGACGAGCATGTGGGATGATCTGCGCACGATGGCGATTTCCCGCCTCATGCTCGATAATTTTAAAAACATCAAGGCGTACTGGGTCATGCTGACCGTACCTGTGGCACAGGTAGCCCTTGGTTTTGGCGCCAATGATATCGACGGCACCATCCACAAGGAAACCATTCTGCACGATGCCGGTGCCAAGAGTCCGACGGCCCTGAGTGAGGACAGCATTATCCGCATCATCAAGGAAGCCGGCCGAATTCCGGCAGCCTGTGACTGCAATTTTAATATCCTGCGCATCATTGAATGAGAGAGGCATATAATATGAAGCAAATTGAAACGGCAAGGGCGAAAGCCGCAGCCGGAGAGCGGCTGACATTTGCCGATGCCATGGCACTTTATGAGGACAATGACCTGCTTTTTCTGGCCGACTGCGCGCGGAAAGCCAAGGAGAAAAAGAGCGGCCATCAGGTTTTTTACACGGTCAACCGTCATATCAACCTGACGAACATCTGCAGCTCCAATTGTCCGCTCTGCGCTTTTCAGGTCGAAGAAGGCGATGCGCGCGGCTTTGTCTACGAGCATGACGATATCGAAAAAATTCTTGAGAAGGCAAAGCAGGTCAGGGATTTGTCGGAAATCCACATCGTTTCGGCACTTCATCCGGATAAACCGTTTTCGTATTATGTGGAGGTCGTGCGTCAGGTAAAAGCTGCCCTGCCAAAGGCCGATGTCAAGGCCTTTACGCCTGTCGAGATTGTCAATTTCTCGAAAATGACGGGTAAGAGCATCCGCGAAGTCTTGGAAATCCTGAAGGAAGCGGGTCTTGACAGCCTGCCGGGCGGCGGCGCGGAGATTTTATCCGACCGCGTCCGCAAAATCATCTGCCCGAAAAAGGCGACGGCGGCCGAATGGATTGAGACGATGAAAACGGCACACGGGCTCGGTATCCGCACGAATGCTTCCATTATGTACGGCCATGTCGAGACGATCGAGGAACGTCTGCAGCATCTTTTTACCATCCGCGATATTCAGGATGAGACGGGCGGCTTTCAGGCTTTCATGCTGTTTCCGTTCCATCCCGCCCATACAAAGCTCGGCGAAGAATACCATCTGCAGCGCGTCGGGGCTTGGGAAGACATGAAGATGATGGCACTTTCCCGCCTGATTCTCGACAATATCGACCACGTCAAGGCGTTCTGGATTATGCTGACGATGCCCGTCGCGCAGCTCGCGCTGGGCTTTGGCGCCGATGACCTCGACGGCACGATTGGCGAGGAAAAAATCATCCATGCGGCCGGCGCCAAGACGAAGACGGGCATCACACGTGCGCAGCTTGAAAAAATCATCCGCGAGGCCGGCTATGAGCCCGTTGAACGCGATACATTCTACCAGCCAATTCGGCCAATTCAGGGAGAGAGGGAGGAATGAAGATGCGGCTGACAGAAAAAGAGGGCACGGAGCTCTTAGAGCATGGTGACCTCATCACTTTGGGACGTGAGGCGGATAAGATTCGGCAGCAGCGCTTTGGCAATACGGTCACGTTCATCATCGACCGCAATATCAATTACACGAATGTCTGTGTCAACGAATGCCGCTTCTGCGCCTTTTTTAGGAGACAGGGCAGCAAAGACGCGTATCTTCTCTCGCATGAAGAGATTCTCGAGAAGGTTCGCGAGACGGTAGAAGCCGGCGGCACACAGGTCATGATACAGGGCGGCCTCTATCCGGAACTCGGCCTTGCCTATTATGAAAAAATGCTGCGGCTCATCAAGGAGCACTTCCCTTCTATTACCATTCATTCGTTTACGGCGACGGAAATCCAGCATTTTGCGCGCGAGGCGGGGCTCTCGATTCTCGATACCTTGAAACGCCTGCAGGAGGCCGGTCTTGACAGCCTGCCGGGCGGCGGCGCGGAAATCCTCGTCGATGAGGTGCGCAAAAAAGTCAGCCCGAAAAAAATCATGACGGACGACTGGCTGCACGTCATGGAATGCGCGCATTCCATCGGCATGGAGAGCACGGCGACGATGGTCATCGGCTTTGGCGAGACGATGGCACAGCGCATTGAGCACATGGAAAAGATTCGCCGTCTGCAGGATAAGACGGGAGGCTTCCGCGCGTTCATTACCTGGACGTTCCAGCCAAGCCATACGGAACTCGGCGGCGAAAAGACATCGAGCTGGGATTATATGCGGACATTGGCACTTTCGCGCCTCTATATGGACAATATCGCGCATATTCAGGGCTCGTGGGTCACGCAGGGTGAACGCATCGGCCAGCTGACACTGGGCTTTGGCGCTGACGATGCCGGCAGCATCATGCTCGAGGAAAATGTCGTGCGGGCGGCCGGTACGCTTTACGACATGTCGACGAAAAAAATGGTCGGACTCATCAAGGGGGCAGGCCGCGAGGCCGCGCAGCGCGATACGGAGTACCGCATTATCCGCCGCTTCTGACAGCTTGTGATATTTGTACTATTTGTACTATAGGAGGGAAACCTTATGGCAATAGAAGGAGAAAGACAGGATATCCCTAAGGCAGATTACGCCGTAGTCGGCGGCTCGGGCACGCTTTCGAGCAATTTTCCCGCCAATCTGCCCGATGAGGATGTCAAAATCCTTGCTGATAATCTCTACTTTGAAACGCCGTATGGCAAAAGTCCGGCCTTTCGGCTTTTCTGCGTCGGTGAAAAACGCGTGCTGACCGTGCGCATGCATGGCTGGCGTTCCGGCGTGACGCGTGCCGATGCTTCACGTCAGGTTTTTTGGACGTTCCGCGAAGCCGGCGTCAAGCGCATCATCTCCGAGGGCGGTGTCGGCACGGTCAACAAACTCCTCGACTTGCGCGATTTCATCATTCCCGATGATTATCTCGACCTTTCCGTCCGCAAGGACGTCATGCTCGATGGCCGCTATCTTTTAATCATGCGTCAGGCGCTCTGCCCTGAGATGCGTGAAGCTTTGATTCGTGCGACGAAAAAACGCTTTACGGGACGCGTCTTTACGCGCGGCACCTACGCCGTGACGGACGGCCGCCATTTCGAGAGCCCTGCTGAAGTCGCGATGATGAACGGCCATGCGGATATCGTCGGCCAGAGCATCGCGCCGGAAGTCTATCTCGCGCGCGAAATCGGCGCCTGCTATGCAGGGCTTTATTTTACCGTTAATTACGGCGAGGGCATCCGCGAGAAATGGTCGCATAAGGATATGGCCGATATCTTCTACGACGATGCGCCGATGATTGGCGAAATCATTTTAGAGACGATCCGCGAGATCGATGCCGATGACCGCCGCTGTGAATGCCTCTCCCTGCGCAAGGAAACGCTGCTGAAGGATGTATATAATGAAGTTTCCTCAAAAGGCTGATTAAGGCGGATTTTTGAGAACAGTTTACATCCGTATCATAAGTTAAAAACAATGAGCTGTGCATAACTCTGTATTTTTTCGAGAGATATGCACAGCTCATTGTCGTTTTGTGGATAGTTCTGTGGATAAGTCAGTGTTCTGAGGACGCTGTATAGAGTGCCTGAATAAACTTCTTGGTGTTGATATGCACTTTGGATATCTGCGGTTTCTCATTTTGCTGAATGGTTCGCATGATACTGCAGACTTCCGCGTAATCGAAGTAAAACGGTGCGTATTCTTCAAATTTAGGATTCGTGTAATCGACGACGCCCATGGAAGCCGTGCTGACCATGGCTTGAAAAACGGCGCGGCGCAGTCGCTGCTCAATGGTCTTGGCCTCTTTTTGGATATTTTCGGCAGCGTGTTCTTTGGCAATGGCCGTGAAAATGGTCTTGAGGGAGGGAATGGTGCTGCTGTTATTATGTGCCTGCAGATAGTCGATGATTTCGATGAGGTCATCGTAGCCCGTTGTGCCGGCAACGCCGAGCTCTTTCAGAAGCGCCGCAGCCTTTTCCCGCGGCGTGACCTGCTTTTGCACGGGCACGGCAGCGACCGGATTCAGGGTTGTCTGCAGGGTGCTCTGCAGGGTATGGGCAAAGCGTTCGAGACGGATGTGCTCTTCGGCAGAATGCAGGACACTGATGATTTCATTGCGGTTGAGGGGTTTGGTGATGTAAGCGTAAACGCCGCTTTCATACGCCTTGCCGATGAGGTCCTTGCTGACAACCTGAGAGAGCATGATGATCTTGCCGGGAAAGTCGTGGAATTTGCGTACGGAATCGATGCCGTCGCAGTCAGGCATGAGCATATCGATGATCAAGAGGTCGATATGGCGGGCAATGAGTTCTGTCGCCGTGAGGTTGGCTGCACTGGGCAGGGAGGCGACAACCGTGCCGAGTTCGTAGTCTTCAATGATATCCTGCAGCATATCGCGGATGGCTTCATCGTCATCGATGAGCATGATGTTCATGATATCGGTCCTTTCTTTGGCGGTGTTGGCGGTGTGGGAGCGACGGCAGCAGCCTGTGCTTTCTTTTGTGCAGAAGTGATACGGGCAAGCGGCAGATGGATGTGGAACGTAACCATGTCTTTGCCATCCGAGGCCGCCGTGATGCCGCCGCCGAGATATTCTGCAAGTGCTTTGATATAAGTAAGGCCGACGCCGCTTGACGCGCGTCCGTCACTGTCGTATTTTGTCGTATACCCCGGGCGGAAAATCTGCGGGAGACGGCGCAGCGGGATGGAACTGCCGGTATTTGTTACTTCAAAGTGAAGTTCCGTGCCAATCCGTTTCATGTTTATGGCAATCCTGCCCTTGTCATGAATGGCTTCAATGGCATTCGCCGTAAGGTTGTTGAGGATGGAAAGCATAGTGTAGGCGTGAAGTTCAGGCAGATTGACCGAAAGCGTCGTTTCAAAAAGGATATTCTTGTCGAGACGGCGGGCATATTTTTTTTGAGCACTGATGATGAGGTGGCAGAGTTCGGCCGGTGTCATGTAATCATTGAGCTTATGCGTGTTGGTTTGATTGGTGAGCTCACTGAGTCCCGCATAGATGCGCTGGTTGTCCTTTTTGATATCGTGAACTTCTCCGGCAACGCGCAGGGCTTCCTGTGTGATATGCGGCAAATCTTCCATATTATGAAGGCTGCGCAGGTCTTCATAAACGCCGTAGCAGTCATGCGTTGCCATTTCTGCTTTATGCAGGGTCTGTTCCAGTTCAAATACCTCTTCATAGATGTTGGCAATCATCATGGTCAGACGGTTTTTCTCGTGGGACTCGTGTGCCAGATGAATCTCCGTGAGATAAAGCTGAGAAAGAAAGAAGAAGCTCAGGATAAAGAAGCAGCGCAAAAAGGCAATAACGGTAAGCCGCGTCAGCACGGACCAGGTGATGACGGCTGCGTGCGTGCCGAGAAAAACATCCATGGAATAAAGTTCCGCAATGCTGGCAAGGACCTCGGCAAGGATGGCCCAAATGGCAATCTTCATAGCCTGGGTGGTGATGGGGGCGTGGTTGAGCTTCAGCGTGGAAAAGCAGATTGCGTAAGTAAAATAGTAGAAAAATGTCGGGATATGATTGTAGACGGCCACGGAAAACGGCATGCCGCCAAAAGTATCGATCACTGCGCGGAACAGCACGACGACGATGCCGACGTTCAGTCCTGAAACGGCCATTGGCACATTGCGCAGCCACAGCAGGAAGAGCAGAAACATCGGCGAGCCAAAGCTGACGCGGAACGTACTGAATTCATTGCCGAATGGATGAATGCGCGGCTCGCCGGCAAGCGGCACGATGATCAGCATACAGATGAAAATAAAGAGTTCCCGGTGTTTACTGAGCATAAGCATCTCCTTACGTGAGCGGACAAAGCGGATACTGGCATGAAAATATGAAATCGCATCGATTGCTTATCATCGACAGCCATGTATGTTTTTTAGTGTATCATACAGCGATTTTGCCTGACAATAGTATCGTTTATGGAAATAATAGATGAAAGGCATTAAAAACAACAATATTATTATAGCATAAAGACTGTGATGGATGTTACAAGTTGTCAGTAAAAAAAAACTATTCCTTCGAATCTGTAGGATTTTGTCGTTTTTCCTAGTCGGTCATGTATATTTAATACAGTAATAAAAAGATAAGTCATATTAATGACACGGGAGGGTATCATATGTCAAAGGAAACTAGTAGTGGAAAGCTGCTTCGCGGCCTCATCTGTGTGGCCATCGGCGCAGTCATCTGGTTCATACCGGCTCCGGCTGGTGTGGGCCCGCAGGCCTGGGGCCTGCTTGCCGTATTCGTGGCAACGATTGCCGGCTTTATCCTGCAGCCGCTGCCGCTCGGTGCCATCGCGCTGATTGCCTGCGCACTTCTGCCGGTACTTGGCGTCATGAAAGCCGGTCAGGCACTTGAGGGCTTCTCAAACGGCACCATCTGGCTGATCGTCTCGGCCTTCATGTTTGCTACAGGCTTTATCAAAACAGGCCTTGGCAAACGCATTGCGTTCATGCTGCTCTCGCGCTTCGGCAAGAGCTCACTGAGTGTTGCTTACGTCATGAGTGCGGCAGATTTCATCATCGCTCCGTTCACACCGTCCAATACGGCCCGCGGCGGCGGCATCATTTACCCGATTGTCAACAGTATCACGAGAGCGCTTGGCTGTGAGAAAAATGGCAAAAACAAGCGTACCGGCGCTTTCCTGATGTACAGCGCATATGCCGCAGTCATCACGTCGGCCTGCATTTTCCTGACAGGTGCATCGAACAACGTCCTCGCCAATACGCTGACAGAGCAGACTTTTGGGCAGTCCCTGAGCTGGGGCTCCTGGTTCATGGCGAGCATCATTCCGGGCCTTATCCTCACGGTCGTGACGCCGTATCTTCTTTATAAACTCATCAAGCCGGAACTCACCAATACGCCGGAAACCTTAAATCTTGCCAAACAGGAACTCAGCAAGATGGGTGCCATGACGGGCAAGGAAAAGATCCTCTGCGTCATCTTCATTTGCTGCCTGCTCCTCTGGGCAACGGGCAGTATCCACCATATTGATTCGGCAATCGTCGCACTGCTCGGCCTCTCGGCCATGCTGGTTACGCACTGCATCGAGTGGAGCGATGTAACGAAGCAGAATGGTGCCTGGGATGTCCTCGTATGGATGGGCGTTCTCGTCAACATGGCCGCCTATCTTTCGAAATTTGGTTTCATGAAATGGTTTGCAGCCACGATGGCTGCAGCCTGCGCTGGCATGTCCTGGATGACGATGCTCATCGTCCTTTGCGTTGTTTATACCTTCGCACATTATCTGCTCGCCAGCAACAGTGCCCATATCGCAGCGATGTTCATCGCCTTCATGACGATTCTCGTTGCTGCCGGTGCTCCGGTCATCCCGACCGCTATCATCCTTGCAATCCTCTGCAACAGCGCATCGTTCCTGACGCATTATGGCTGCGGCGTTACGCCAATCTTCTTTGGCGCAGGCTTCATGGAGCAGGGTGAATGGTGGAAGATTGGCTTCATCATCACGATCATGCATCTGATTGTCTGGATGTGCATCGGCCTGCCGTGGATGACAGTCATCGGTTTGTTCTAAGATTTGTTTTGTGACAGTAAAGAAGAGAGCAGAGGGCATCTGCTCCTTCTGAGCTGTTTGATGCCTTTGCAAAATCGCTGCAGTTTCAAAAGCAAATGAGAATCTGTAACCTTGTATACAAAGAAAGACAAAAATTTAAAAATGTACTTGATTGTATTCTGTATACATGATACAATGTAGTCAACAAAGCAAGGGGATGAAAACCTCCAAGCTTTTACAACAATAATAACAACGCTTACAACGCAAAGATTTCATTTCAGGCTCCGCCTGAAGAAACAGGCGGAAAAAGAAAGGAACGTGGCAAACATGAGAAAAGAACATGATTTCATTGGTGAACTCGAGGTACCAGACGAGGTTTATTACGGTGTTCAGACGATGCGTGCCATCGATAACTTCCATATCACGGATCAGGTAATCGATTCGGATTTCGTACAGTGCATTGCCCGCGTCAAGAAAGCAGCTGCTATGGCCAACATGGCAACGGGTCGTCTCGATAAGAAAATCGGTGATGCACTGATCGAGGCCGCAGATGAAATCATCGCAGGCAAATTCCTCGATCAGTTCCCGGTTGACCCGATTCAGGGCGGCGCTGGTACGTCCATCAACATGAACATGAACGAGGTTCTCTGCAACCGTGCTCTGGAGATCATCGGTCAGCCGAAAGGCCGCTATGACATCATTTCCCCGAACAACCATGCCAACATGGCACAGTCCACGAACGATTCGTTCCCGACGAGCATCAAGGTCTGCCTGAGCCATAAAGGCAAGAAACTCACGGCTGCGCTTGACCGCCTCGCTACGGAGCTCGAAAAGAAATCTGAGGAATATAAAGATATCCTCAAGATGGGCCGCACGCATCTGCAGGATGCTGTTCCTATTACGCTCGGTCAGGAAATGGGCATGTATGCATCGGCTGTACGCCGCGGCATCAAACGCATCAACCATGCCATCGATGGCCTGCATGTCATCAATATGGGCGGTACGGCAGTAGGCACGGGCCTCAATGCAGAGCCGGCTTACATCAAGAAAGTAGCAGAGACGCTCAGCGAAGTAACGGGCGAGAAATACGTTACGGCTGACAACATGATTGATGCAACGAACAACACGGATGGCTTCTCCGATATGTCGAGCGCTATGAAGACGACGGCTCTGGTCCTCATCAAGATGGCCAACGATTTCCGTCTCATGGCTTCGGGCCCGCGCTGCGGCCTCAACGAACTCAAGCTGCCGAAACGTCAGCCGGGTTCTTCCATCATGCCGGGCAAAGTCAATCCGGTTATCGCCGAAGTCCTCGATCAGTCCTGCTATCAGGTTATCGGCAACGACATCGCCGTTACGATGGCTGTTGAGAACGGTCAGTTCGAACTTAACGTTATGGAGCCGGTCATGGCCTTCAATATGTTCAACTCGATGAAGTACATGACGAATGCAGTCAATACGTTTGTTGATAAGCTCCTCATCGGTCTCGAGCCGAACAGAGAGCAGTGCCAGGAATGGCTCGACAAGAGCGTCGGTGTTGTCACGGCTCTGCTGCCGCATATCGGTTATGAGAATTCCGCTATGCTCGCCAAAGAAGCTTACAACACGGGCAAACCAATCCGTCAGGTCATCATGGAGAAAGGCCTTCTTTCCAAAGAAAAGATGGAGCACATCCTCTCTCCGCGTCAGATGACGACGCCGGGCATTGCTGAATAAGAAGTCAGTTCTGGATACCCCATAATAGAATAGAGTCCCCCTTAGATGAAGAAACTCCTGCACGGCTCATGCAGGAGTTTCTTTCTGCCTGACAATCGGATGGATAAATGAGCGAGTGAAAACGTAAGATTTGTTACGCCGTTTGGCAGGCAGCTGTGATATGATAAGAGTAGTTAATTTTGCTGTATTATATCAGGGAGGTAGTATCATGAAAGGTTACGTAGATAAGTCTGCCTGCATTGGCTGCGGTATGTGCACGGATGTGGCACCGGATGCTTTCCGCATCGGTGACGATGGCCTGGCTGAGGGCTATCAGGAGATTCCGGAAGGCAGTGTGGACGACGCAAAGGAAGCCGCTGCCGACTGCCCTGTTGGTGCCATCCAGGTCAAATAAAAAGCAGTTCTGTCAAAAGCAGCCGCCCCATGGCGGTTGTTTTTTTTGCGTGGATTTCCTATAATAAAAAATATAATAAATCAGCAGGAAACGAGAGGGCAGATGATATGGGGGAGATCAACGAAGAGGCCGTACAGGCCATGAGAGCCTTTTTGGAAGCATTGGGCCTGGACCTCAGAAAATGCAGTATGGAACAAACTCCGGCAAGGGTGGCAGGCATGTATGCCAGCTTATTTGACGGTGTCGGCAAAAATCCGGATACTGTCTGGGGCGAACGTTTTGCTTCCGATACCAAGGGGATTGTGGCCATCCGCCATATTCCCTTCTATTCGATATGTGAGCATCATCTGCTGCCGTTCTTTGGTGAAATCAATCTTGCGTATCTGCCGCATGATGGGCAGGTCGCGGGATTCAGTAAATTTGTCAAGGTTGTCGAGTGTCTGTCCCATCGTCCGCAGCTGCAGGAAAGATTGACCGCGCAGCTGGCAGAAGCCATACAGCGCGGCTTGTCTGCGGATGGCGTATTAGTGGTGGTAGAAGCCCAGCAGCTTTGCATGACTATGCGTGAAAAAGGTGCTGAGGGCACAAGGACCATGACGTCAGAATGTCTGGGGATTTTTCAGGAGGATGCGTCACTTTGTCAGCAGGCATGGATGTTATTGGGAGGCAGACGGAAATGACCGCAAAACGTAAATATGTATTTCAGGACGGCAAGGAATTGGAACTGGGCAGGCGCACGCTCGTCATGGGCGTGCTCAATGTGACGCCGGATTCTTTTTCAGATGGCGGTAAGTGGAATACGCATGATAAGGCCCTGCGCCATATGGAAGAGATGGTGCGCGATGGTGCGGATATCATCGATATTGGTGCAGAATCGAGCCGTCCGGGGTTTAAGACTATGCCGGCTGAGCAGGAAATTGAAAGACTGATGCCCTTTTTGGAGTCCGTGCTCAAAGAATGTCCTGTCCCTGTATCTGTCGATACGTTCAAGGCAGAGACAGCCCGTGAAGCGGCCAAAGCAGGCTGCCATATGCTCAATGATATCTGGGGCCTGCAGTATAAGGAAGAGCCGGGCAGGATGGCAAAGGCTGCCGCAGAATCCGGCCTGCCCATCATTGTCATGCATAATCAGGATGGCAAGACGTATGAAAGGGACATCATCGAGACAATGAAGGATTTTTTCCGCCGGACCATTGCGATAGCGGACAAGGCCGGCGTGCTGCGTGACAATTTGATTATCGATCCCGGCATCGGCTTTGGCAAAACGCCGGAGGGCAATCTCACGGTACTGCGCCGTCAGCAGGAACTCCTGAATATTGATGGTACGGAATATCCGCTGCTTTTAGGTACAAGCCGCAAGAGCTTTATAGGCGCAGCTCTGGGCCTGCCGGTAGAAGAACGTATGGAAGCGACTGGAGCAACCTGTGTCGTCGGCATTATGAAAGGGGCTGGCATCGTGCGCGTCCACGATGTTAAGCCGATTGCGCGCATGTGCCGTATGACAGACGCAATCCTGCAGGCTGATTGAGCAGGATGGAATCAAAATTCAAAGGTTATGAGTGAGGGGCATATGGATCGTATTACATTGGAACATATGGAGTTTTATGGCTATCATGGCTGTCTGCCGGAAGAACGGCAGCAGGGACAGAAGTTTTTTGTCGATGCTGTACTGTATCTTGATTTAAAAGAAGCAGGCTGTCATGATGATCTCAGCAAGACGGTCAATTATGCGGAGGTTTTTACGAAAATCCGCAGTATCGTAGAGGGAGAGCCGGTCTGCCTGATCGAAACCGTAGCGGAGCGTCTGGCGGCCATGATTTTAAAGGAATACGCCCGTATCCTGAAAGTGGAGATAACCGTCCATAAGCCATCTGCACCCATCCCCGGGAATTTCCGCGATGTGTCGGTCTGTATTGTAAGGGAGCAAGGGCAGAATTGAAAGCAAGAATATGCTATCTGAGCCTTGGGGCGAATCTTGGCAAACGGGGAGAGACGCTCCGGGAGGCTCTGCGCCGTCTGGCTGTCCTGCCGGAGACAAAGCTCGTGGCCATTTCACCCTTTTATGAAACGGCGCCGTGGGGAAAACTTGATCAACCGGCCTTCCTCAATGCAGCGGCTGCGGTCGAAACGCAGTTAGAACCCCTGGTGCTTTTGAGAAGCTGCCAGCAAATTGAGCAGGAATTGGGACGCGTCCGTCATGAGCATTGGGGGGCACGCACGATTGACATTGACCTGCTGCATATCCCTGGCGTGAAGATGGTGCAGCCGGAACTGACACTGCCGCATCCCTATCTCGTGCAGCGGGCCTTTGTCCTGCGTCCTCTCGCTGATATTGCCGGTGATATGTCTATAGAAGGCCGTTCTGTGCGGGAATGGTGTCGATTGACGGCAGAGCAGCAGGTTTCTATATCTGCGGAACTGGCGGACCCCTGGCCCCTTCGCCTCATCGCCTGCCTTGATGCCAAGGGCGGACTTGGCTATAGAGGAGATTTACTAGTCCGGCTGCCTGAGGATATGAAGCATTTTCGTGAACTCACCATAGGACAGGCGGTCATCATGGGGCGCAGAACTATGGAGTCCCTGCCGGGCGGCCGTCCTCTGCCAGACCGCGTCAATATTGTCTTGTCAAAAACACTGCTGTCTCTTGACGGCACAGGATTCGTCCTCTGCCGCAGCCTGCCTGAGCTTTGGCAGGAATTAGGGCGCCTGCAGCAGGAGAGGGCGGGACGAAGTTATTATTGTATTGGCGGCGCAGAAATCTATAAGACACTGCTGCCTTATACATACGAAGCCGATATTACCCGGTTGCAGCAGACGTATCAGGCAGATTGTTTTTTTCCGGAACTCACAGATTTTGAGCTTGTGGAACGCAGAAAAAGACAGGAATATGCCTTTGAGCGCTACGAGGCCAAAAGACGCACATTATTTGATAGAAAGAAGTTGTTGGCTCATGGAAATCTTTCATAATGACTGGGCGGAGCTTCTGAATCCGGAGCTCAAGAAGCCGTACTACCGGAAATTGAGGCAGTTTCTGATCAATGAATACCGCACGCATCATGTTTATCCCGATATGTACTCGATTTTCAATGCCCTTCATTATACAAGTTATGCGGATACAAAAGTCGTGATTCTCGGACAGGATCCCTATCACGGCCCAGGACAGGCTCATGGCCTTTCGTTTTCCGTGCTGCCGGGCGTGCAGCCGCCGCCATCACTTCTGAATATCTTCAAAGAACTGCAGACAGACCTTGGCTGCAAAGTCCCGAATAATGGCTGTTTAAAGCCCTGGGCGGATCAGGGCGTTCTGCTCTTAAACACGGTGCTGACGGTTCGGGAACACCAGGCGAATTCTCATCATGGTCAGGGCTGGGAGATTTTCACGGACCGCATCATCGAGCTGCTGAATGAACGGGAGAAGCCCATGGCCTTCATTCTCTGGGGAACGCCGGCAAGGCGCAAGAAAGCGATGATTACGAATCCGCATCATTATATTGTGGAGTCACCGCATCCGAGCCCGCTGTCGGCATCGAGGGGCTTCTTTGGCAGCCGGCCTTTTTCTCGGGTCAATGATTTTTTGAGACGTACAGGGCAGGAACCCATCAACTGGCAGCTGCCTGATATTTGATTTTGCAGGGAAAGTTTCCTGCGCTGGAGGGAATACTGTGGGAGCAAAGGTAACCATTAAAGACGTGGCGGAACTGGCAGGCGTATCGAAGAGTACCGTTTCACGTTACTTGAATCATGGCTATATCAGCGTTGAAAAACAGAAAAAAGTCCGCGAGGCGATAGAAGCCACGGGCTTTAAGTCGAATTTTTTTGCCAAACGCCTTAAAACGCAGGAAAGCAAGCTCATAGGCATCGTGCTGCCGCGCATGGATTCTGTGACCGTGGGCAAGCTCTTGTCTGGCATCAACCGCATCCTTGACCCGGCAGGATATCAGGGACTTTTGCTGGTCAGTCACCTTTCCCAGGAAAAAGAAATCGAGAATATCGAGAATCTTCAGCAGCAGGGCGTAGACGGCATCCTGGTGGACTCTGTCGGACTGACTCCGCGTCATATTGAGATGGCTAAGAATACGCCGGTCCCGATTATTTATACGGGACAATGGGATGAAGCGGTTCCAAGCATCAAGATTGATGACTGGAGTGCCGGACGCATGATGGGGGCGTATTTGCGTCAGATGGGTCACCTGCATGCGGTTTTTGCAGGTGTTACCTCTACGGATAAGGCGGTTGGCGTAGACCGGAAGCAGGGGTTCATAGCGGCTTTCTGCGAAGGCCGTCCGGAAGCCAGGGTCGATTTTGTGGAGACGGGCTTTGATTTTTTGTCCGCTTATAATAAAAGCGAAGAAATCCTGCAGCTGGCCCCGACTGTCGTGGTCGGTGCCACGGATAATATCAGTCTGGGTGTCCTGCGTTATCTGCATGAACGCGGCATCAAAGTTCCCGAGGAAATTTCTGTGGTGGGATTTGGCGGCTATGACGTCGGTGCTGTTGTCTATCCGGCATTGACAACAGTCGCCTTCGATTACGAACTGCTTGGTATGAAAGCGGCGCAGTATCTGCTGGATCTCCTATCCGGAGAGAACGTTGAAGAAAATCTGACACTGCCATTATTCTTTGTTGAACGTGAAAGTGTACGGAATCTTATGGAGGATAATGAAAAAAAGGAGCCGGCCTCTTATCGGGGAATGGCATAATAAAAAGGCTTTACATCGTTTTTGATGCAAAGCCTTTTTGTTTCGTTTGCGGCTGATACTTACTTTTTGGTAAATGTGATATGAGCTCCAACGGAAAGCACTGGCCGTGCCGGTCCCTTGACGATAATCTGGCCTGGCATGGAGCCTGTGGCATTAAAGATGATTGTGCAGTGGCCTTCCTCGCGGATGTTATCGTTGGCAGCATCGCCGACTTTTTCAACCGTATACTTGACACCGCCCATGAGCAGCTTGTCGCCCTTCTTGATATCCTCTTCGAGTTTGCCAGGTGTATGCTCGATGACCATATCGGAAAGATTCGGGCGAATGCCCTCGTCGAGCAGAATAGCACTGCTGTTGTTTTCGAGAAACGTACGTGCGAGATTGCCGATTGCCGTGATCGATACGTCGTATTTGATTTCCATACTTTTTCCTCCCAAATGCATATAACGACACATATTGCAATTTTAAATATGCTATCTATATTATAGCATAATCGAACGTATGTGAAGAGATAAAGGCGCGCTTTGTTTTTTGTTGGCGTGTTTTTGGGGGCTTTGCAGGTGATTGGTGAAAAAACAAAAAAAGTACTTGCCAAAAGCACTGAGATAGGCTATAATATTTTTTGTTGACAGCGCTTAGCTGAAAACACAGGGGTATCGCCAAGTTGGTAAGGCACGGGTCTCTGAATCCCGCATGCGTTGGTTCGAGTCCAGCTACCCCTGCCATATGAAGAACGGCATCGCTAAGGCGATGCCGTTCTTGTGTTTTTATCTGTAAATATGTTTTTTACTTTTTTTAGAAAAGGTATTGACAGGAAGAGCACTTTCCTGTAATATAATACAAGTCGCCGCAAGACACCGGCCGATATGAAAAAGATGAGAACGAAGCTCCTTGATCGGAAGCCGCTCGTCGC
>NZ_JBJEXT010000044.1:0-7523 GCF_051886055.1 Mitsuokella apri
TCGTGCCGGGCGTGACAATTGGCGATAATTCCGTCATCGGTGCGGGCAGTGTCGTGACAAAGGATATTCCAGCTGGTGTACTGGCCTTTGGCGTGCCGTGCCGCGTGCAGCGCAAACTCGGTGACAAAGACTGGGAGTTTTATCATAAAGGACGGAAAATGCCCGACGAACTCAAGAAACTGCGCCGCGTCGGCAAAGAGGCCGAGGTTTGAGACGAATCATCGCATAGAGCCATATATATAATAGAGCCATATATATAATAGAAGGGAAGTCTGCTTTTATGAGTACGAATAAAACGATGGATGTATTTACCTGCATCGAGACGCGCCACAGCACGCGCAAATTCAAGGAAGAGCCTGTGCCGGACGAGCTTCTTCAAAAAGTTGTCGAAGCCGGCCGCCGCGCACCTGCCGGCAAGCATATGAACCAGAGCCATTACCTCGTTATCCGCAAAAAAGAAGTCCTCGACAAACTCGCGGAGCTCGTACAGCAGGAGTTTGCCAAAATGGAAGTCACGCCGGAAAATGACGATAACTATGGCGGAGCCATCCGCGCTGCGAAAAAAGGCAATTACCGTTTCCTTTACAATGCGCCGGTCTTAATCGTCGTGGCCAACAAGAAGAACTACGGTAATAACTTTGCCGATGTTTCGTGCGCCATGCAGAACATGATGCTCGCGGCCAATGACCTGGACCTCGGCTCATGCTGGATCAATCAGCTGCGCTGGCTGCAGGACAATCCCGTCCTTGTGGCCTATCTCCGCACTCTCGGCATGGCGGAGGACGAAGCCGTCTATGCATCGCTGAGCCTCGGCCTGCCGGACCTGCCAAACGGTCTGCCGCCGCGCAATGTCCTTCCCGTCAAAGGAAATCCTGTCACCTATATCGACTGAGAAAACGAGGTGCGTCATGCATACGGATTTCAAGATTGTCTGGCTCATGCGTCATGGCCAGAGTGTCGGCAACGTCGACCAGCCGACGCAGAATCACGCGGATATCCCGCTGACCGGCCTTGGCAGGGAGCAGGCAAAAAGGCTTGCCGGACGCCTTGACAAAAAGCCCGAGCTCATCGTCATGTCCTCTTTCCTGCGGGCCCAGCAGACGGCCGAACCGCTGTGCGAAAAATATCCCGACGTGCCGACGGAAATCTGGCCCGAAACGGCAGAATTTACCTACCTTTCGCCCGCGCGCTGCCGCAACACGCGCCGCAGCGACCGCATCCCGCTCGTTCGGGAATACTGGCAGAGACAGGACCCCGACTACCGCGACGGCGGCGGGGCCGAATCCTTTGCCGACTTTGTCAAAAGGGCCAAACTCATCCATGAGCGCCTGCTCGAGAGGCCAGAGACCGACATCGCGATTTTTTCCCACGGCCAGTTCCTAAACTGCCTCATCGACGTATCCATCCACCCTTACGCCGCAAACGCCGAACGCATGGCCCGCTTCTGCAGCCTGCCTGAACTCCCGAACGCCGGGCTCATCTATTTGCTGCTGCCGTTTGGCGAGTAGGGGATGGTGCCTGTTTAGACGATGATATTCTACTTAGCCTGAGGCCAAAGCCTGCCTGTGCCAGCATGAAGGCTTTGGCGGCAAT
Organism: Mitsuokella apri; assembly: GCF_051886055.1. Classification (NCBI taxonomy): domain Bacteria; kingdom Bacillati; phylum Bacillota; class Negativicutes; order Selenomonadales; family Selenomonadaceae; genus Mitsuokella; species Mitsuokella apri. The sequence goes on from NZ_JBJEXT010000044.1 coordinate 1,594, forward strand.
GTCTGGGCGGCATATCACTTCTAAAAAATATTGTTCAAATAAAAAGACCTGCAAATTTTGCAGGCCTTTTGTCATGCATCAAGCATGAAGTGCGTTGTTCTGAGAAAGAAGATAGACGCAGTATTGATTTAAACTGATTCCTTCGCGCTTCGCGCGCTCCGCTAATTTTTTGTGTAAGCTCTTAGGCAGGCGCAGTTTGAACTGGCCGGAGTAGGATTCAATTTTTGTCGGTTCCGGAATCGGATAGCCATCTTCTAAGGCTGCTTCCAGCCAGGCTTTTTTTGCATCTTTGATGTTTTTCATCGCTTCATCGATTGTTTCACCGCAGGACAGGCAGCCGGGGAGTTCGGGAATCGCCACCGTATAGCCGCCAACTTCCGGATCTTCATAAATTTCCGTACGATAAGGTAAAGAAAGATAATAATCGATATTCTTCATTTCAAATCACCTTCTCTTTCCACAGCATTTCTTACCATTTCCACATAAATTTTCTTGATGGGATTATGCGCTGGTATCGTAATGGGGGCACATCCCTGTTTGCGAAATGTATAATGGCTGCTGCCGCCTTTCGGCTGATTTTCTTTGTAGCCGATTTTTATAAGGATCTTTCGTATTTCTTGAAACTGCATATCGCTGGGGAGGGAATATAAACGAAGCAATAACTTTTCCCACTTGGACAATATTCTCACCTCTGATATTATTATAATCTGATACCGTATATGGTGTCAACAAGGCTCATTTTTCCCGCAGATGAAAATTCTGCGGGATTTTTCTTTGTAATCAAAAATAATTCTTGATTTCCAAAGTGTGGTATGGTATTATATAACCATAGAAATTGATATTAATTATCACTTTAGAAAATAAATAAATCTAAAGTGCTTGAATTTGAAAGGAGATTTATCATGTCGTTAATTAACAAAGAAGTAAGTGAGTTTTCCGTAAAGGCTTTTCAGAACAATGATTTCCACACGGTGACCAAGGCAGATCTCCTTGGCAAGTGGAGTGTATTCTTCTTCTATCCGGCAGATTTCACGTTTGTCTGCCCGACGGAGCTTGAAGACCTCGAGAATCATTACGATTCCTTCAAGAAAATCGGCTGCGAGATTTATTCGGTTTCCTGCGACACGGAGTTTGTGCACAAGGCATGGCATGACCATTCGGAACGCATCAGCAAATTGACGTACCCGATGCTGGCTGACCCGACGCATGCACTTTCGCGCGACTTTGAGGTCCTGATTGAGTCGGCTGGTGTAGCCGAGCGCGGCACGTTCATCATCAATCCGGAAGGCAAAATTGTCGCGTACGAAGTCAACGCCGGCAATGTCGGCCGCAATGCCGACGAGCTTCTGCGCAAGGTACAGGCCTGCCAGTTCGTCCACGAACATGGCGACGAGGTCTGCCCAGCAAAATGGCAGCCGGGTGCCGAGACGCTGAAACCGAGCCTTGACCTTGTAGGAGCACTCTGATGCCTGCAAAGGATGGCGAACTTTACGACGTCATCGTGATTGGCGGCGGTCCGGCGGGCCTGACGGCAGCGATTTATCTCGCGAGGGCCTGCTACCGCGTGCTGGTCGTCGAAAAAGAACATTTCGGCGGCCAGCTCACCATCACGGAACGCGTCGTGAATTATCCGGGGATTGCTTCCATCAGCGGGGCGGCCCTGACGGAACACATGCGCCAGCAAGCCGAAGCTTTTGGCGCAGAATTCAAGCTCGCGACAGTCACTTCGCTCGATATGACGGGGGATATCAAGACAGTCAACACCTCGCAGGGACCTCTTAAATGTTTTGGCGTACTGCTGGCAGCAGGTGCACGCCCGAGGTCCGCTGGCTTCAAGGGCGAAGATGAATTCCGCGGCCGCGGCGTTGCCTACTGTGCGACCTGTGATGGGGAATTTTTCCGCGATTTGCCGGTTTTTGTCATCGGCGGCGGCTATGCGGCGGCAGAGGAAAGTGTCTTTTTGACAAAATACGCGTCGCATGTCACCTGTCTTGTGCGCGGTGATGACTTTTCCTGCGCGGAGCAGACGGCAGAAGAGGCAAAGGAGAATCCAAATATCACGGTGCTGACCAATACCGTGGTCGAAGCAGCCGAGGGCGATTCGATGCTGCGCAGCCTGACGTATAAGAATACGAGGACTGGTGAAGTCAAGACGTATACGGCGCCTGAGGGCAAGACGTTTGGCCTGTTTGTCTTTGCCGGTTATGAGCCGGCGACGGAACTCGTCAAAGGCATTGCGGCGCGCAATGATAAGGGCTATGTCATCACGGATGAAAACATGAAGACGACTTGCGATGGCCTTTATGCAGCCGGCGATATCCGCATCAAATCGCTGCGTCAGTGCATCACGGCGGCTGGCGACGGGGCCCTTGCGGCAACAGAGCTTGAGCGCTATGCCTTGGCGATGCAGAAAAAGACAGGCATTCGCCCGCTGCGTCCTGCGGCAGAGAAGAAGGAAGCTCCTGCTGCCAAAGATGCGGCAGCAGCGCCGGCTGCTTCGGCCAGCGGCCTTTTCCAGCCGGAAATCGTCGCCCAGCTCCAGACGGTCTTTGCCCGCATGGAGCATCCTTTGGAACTTCGTCTGTTCCTTGACGATTCGGCAGCCAGTCAGGAGCTCGCTGCTTATATGAAGGAGCTCCGCAGTCTGACGGACAAACTGCAGGTTACAAGGGCAGCAGCAGACGAAGATGCAGGTGAAAAGCCGTGTGTCCGCGTCTATCGTCAGGACAAGAGCTTTGCAGGGTTAGCCTTCCACGGCGTGCCGGGCGGCCATGAGTTCACGTCATTTGTACTCGGGCTGTACAATGCCTCAGGCAAAGGGCAGGCCGTTGAGGAAAATCTGCGCCAGCAGATCCTCGCTTTTGACAAACCATGTCACTTGCGCATTTTTGTCAGCCTTTCCTGCACGATGTGTCCGGAGCTCGTCACAGCAGCACAGCGCATGGCGACGCTCAACAGCAAGATCACGACAGGTGTCTACGACCTCAACCGCTATCCGGACCTGCAGAAAAAATATCAGGTCATGAGTGTGCCGTGTTTCTTTATCAACGACAGCGGACCTGAGTTCGGCAAAAAGAATATCGCTCAGCTTTTCAACATGATTTCACAGTCGTGAACATCATCCCAAAAGATAAAAGAGAAAAGTAAGGCTTATCCAGCTGTAAAAGGCAGGATAGGCCTTTTTTCTTGTAAAACCAAAAAACAATACAGATGGAACACTTGATTCGTTTTAGTTAAAATTGTATAATAGAAATGTCGGAAAAATAGAATGATTCGTATTTTATAGCAAAGAGAAGAGGTCTTTTTATGCTGGAACGACTAAAACGTCAGGTTGTCCGCTATGCCCAGCAGGCAGAACGCGAGGGGCTTTGCAGGCATCGCTCGGGCAATTTCAGTATTCATGATAAGGAGACAGGCTATATCGTCATCACGCCGACGGGCATGGACCGCGCGGAAATGCTGCCAGAAGATGTCGTCGTCATCGATATGCAGGGAAATGTTGTCGAGGCGCTGACCGGCAAAAAGCCGACGAGTGAGAGCATGATGCATATGGCCGTTTACAAGGCAAGGCCGGAAGTCGGGGCCATCGTCCATACACATTCGAAGAATGCGACGGCTTTTGCCGTCATGAACAAGCCGATTCCTGCAATTGTCTACGAACTTTTCCTGCTCGGCTGTAAAAAGGGCTATATCCCTGTCGCGCCGTACGGCAGGCCGGGCACAAAGGAACTTGCAGAATCCGTGCTGAAGCCGCTTTCCATCTCCGATGTCGCGCTTATGCAGGCCCATGGCGTCATTGCCGTAGCAGGAGACCTCAAGGAAGCACTGCTGCGCGCAAGTTACGTTGAAGAGCTCGCGGAAATCTACTATAAAACGCTGACCGTGCTTGGCCATGAGCCGGATGTCGTGCCCGTAGAAGAGCTTGCCAATTGGAAATACCCGGGCAGGCTTTCGTAAGCCAAAACTCTGTCTTGATATGTTGTACGAAACTTTTTGATAAAGTGAATCTATCTAAATCCTGACGTAAAACTGCATAAGAATCGATGGGGGAATTCAATTGACCGAAGAGAAGAATATCATGGATTATGAGACCGTGGCACTCGATGATACGGAACACGCGCTGGTCATCATCGATCAGACGAAGCTGCCGGGGAAGACGGAGCTTCTGCATCTTACGACGCAGAAGGAAATCTGGGTGGCCATCAACACGCTGGCTGTGCGCGGGGCTCCGGCCATTGGCGATGCGGCGGCCATTGGCATTTACCTTGCAGCGCGTGAAATCGAGACGGATGATTACGATGCGTTCCTTGCCGGGTTCCGCAGGGCCAAGGATTATCTCGATTCCTCGCGGCCGACGGCCGTCAATCTCTCGTGGGCACTCAAGCGTATGGAACAGGTGGTCTTGAAGAATAAGGGCAAATCCATCGCAGAAATCAAACAGCTGCTGCACGACGAGGCTGTGAAGATTAAAGACGAGGATATCTGGATCTGCAGCAAAATCGGGGAGTACGGACTGACGCTCGTCAAAAAGGGCGATGGCCTCCTGACGCACTGCAATGCTGGACAATTAGCAACGGCTAAATACGGCACGGCCACAGCGCCGATGTATCTCGGCCACAAGAAAGGCTATAATTTCCATGTTTTCTGTGATGAAACGCGTCCGCAGCTGCAGGGGGCAAGGCTGACTTCTTATGAACTCAGCGCTTCGGGCCTCGATGTGACGCTGATTTGCGACAATATGGCCTCGTCCGTCATGAAGAATGGCTGGGTACAGGCGATTTTTGTCGGCTGTGACCGCGTGGCCGCAAACGGCGATGTCGCGAATAAAATCGGCACGTCAGGCGTGGCCATTCTTGCGAAATACTACGGCATTCCGTTCTACGTCTGCGCGCCGACTTCGACTCTTGACTTTGCGACGCCGACAGGCAGCGAAATCAAGATTGAGCAGCGTCCGCCTGAGGAAGTCACGGAAATGTGGTACAAGGAACGCATGGCGCCGAAAGGCATCAAGGTCTACAATCCCGCTTTTGACGTGACCGACCACAGCCTCGTCACGGCGATTGTCACCGAATACGGCATCGCGCGTGCCCCGTATGATGTTTCCCTGCAGGAAATCCGCAAAAAATGCGGCAGAGCCTGAGACTTCGGGGCAGAATTAAGAGCAGCATCCATCAGGGCAGAAGCTGTAAAGGCTGAAAGTCCCGGTAGTCGCCGGAGACGAGATGATAGTCAATGCCGTGGAAGTTTCCCTCAATGCTGTCATGGAAGCGTTCTTCGCCGTGGCAGTGGGAGTAGATGACCTGACCTGCTCCGTAATCTTCGGCTATTTTGGTAAAGATGCTCTCTTTTTCGAGGATGTTTGTCGGCGGGTAGTGCAGGAACATGATGAATTTCTCGAAACCGGCCCTGCGGGCGGCCTCAAAGGAAACGCGCAGCCGTTCGGCCTCGCGTGCGACGAGCTTCTGGGCATGTGCTTCGTTTTCCTCATCCCAGCCGATGATGCGGCCGGCACGGTCGAGGTAGAACGGCCCTTCAAACGTATAGCCCTTCGTGCCGACGAGGGCATAATCTTCATACGCAAAAAAATTATTCTGCAGGAAAGACAGCCTGCCTTCGAACTGACGGTTGAGGGCGGCTGTCTTTTTGGCGTCCCAGAACATGTCGTGGTTGCCGCGCAGCAGGATCTTGCGTCCCGGCAGCGACTCGATAAAACCTAGGTCTTCTGTGCACTGCGGAAGCTTTCGTCCCCACGAATGGTCGCCCGTCACGACGAGCGTGTCGTCGGGGCTGATAAGATCCGTGCAGTTTTTCCGTATCTTTTCTTCATGGTGATGCCAGACCGGCCCGAAGACGTCCATGGATTTGTCAGGGACCTGAAACGAGAGATGAAAATCTCCGAGGGCAAAGAGTGCCATATAATCTTCCTTCCT
>NZ_JBJEXT010000045.1:0-1610 GCF_051886055.1 Mitsuokella apri
GACAGCCTGACGCAGCAGGGCCGGCAGCTCAGCCATGTACGGGAATTCACTGCCGCAGTTGATGAAGAACTGCAGTGCGCCCGTATCCTGACAGCTCGGGCGGTTGAGCTTCATCGCGAGCTCCTGATTGCGTTCCATCGTCTCATAAATGGCCTTAGCGAGGGGCTCTTCTTCCTGCTTTGCGAGCTCTGCAATCTTCTCGCGCACATCATCCGGCAGACGTTTGCCCGTGAAAGCGACGAATTTCACCATGACATCCGTCATGCGGCTTACGGCTTCTTCCTTGCGCATTGTGATCTCTCCCATCTTATACACTATACACATTTTCCTATACATTTTCAAAATCAATAAGCCGTTGAACAGTTTTTGTGATTTTCATCACAACCTTTTGCTGTTCTTCTCTTCTTGATTTTTATTATAACCGTTGTCAGACTATAAGTCGAATACCAATATATCTATGTATAATATAGTGTTTTCCTTATATAAAATCAGCCCCGCAGCCACTGGAAGAGCAGCCAGGCTGCCACACCGACGCCGACGGCGATGAGCAGGAAAGGCAGGGCCACAAAGAAGAAAAAGCCCAGCACCGCAGCACCGCCGACTATCAGCGCTGCCTTGGTCAGCCAGCTCATGCCATGCTGGGACTGCGATGGAAAGGTATGGATATGGATTCTGCTGCCTGTGCCAAATGGATTCTGCTGCTGATACGACGTCTCTTCTGCCCGCTCTTCTTTGCCACTGTCTGGATTTTCCTCAATCGTCACGCCGCGGTAATTTTCTGTCTCATCCTGCGACATCACGCGGACTCTTGGTTCTTCCTCCCGGCGTTCCTCGCGTTCATTTTCATTCATGCGCTGCACCTCTTTCATTTATCTCATTTCTTTTTATTTCATATCTTTTCTTCCATTATATCGCCGCCGCAGAGGAAACTGCAAGTGATACGGTCACCCCAGCGAGTCTGCAGAAAAAAATCCCACCGAAGCCAAAAGCTTCAGCGGGATTTTGAAAGCAGACAAATGAACCGTCTGACTGTATTTATTAACCTTTGCGTGCGTTCTTGGCGTTGCGGCCGCGGACCGTGCGGTCGAGGATGGCCTTGCGCAGGCGGATGTGCTCCGGCGTGACTTCGACGAGCTCATCGCTGTTGATGTACTCGATGGCCTGCTCGAGCGACAGAATGCGCGGCGGCGTCAGGCGGATAGCCTCATCCGAAGAGGACGTACGCATGTTGGAAACGTTCTTCTTCTTGCACGGGTTGATATCGATATCGTTCTCGCGGGAGTTCTCGCCGACGATCATGCCTTCGTAGACCTGCTCGTTCGGTCCGATGAACATCGTGCCGCGGTCCTGCAGCGTGTAGATGCCGTAGCCCGTCGTCTCGCCCTGCTCGAACGCAACGAGGGAACCGCGCGTACGGCCCGGGATATCGCCCTTGTACGGTGCATAGCCATGGAAGACATGGTTCATGATGCCGTTGCCCTTCGTGCTCGTCAAAAGCTCCGAGCGGAAACCGATGAGGCCGCGCGCCGGAATCGTGAACTCGAGGCGCATGTAACCAGCCGTCTCCGTCATGTTCGTGAGCTCAGCCTTGCGCGTGCCGAGGCCTTCCA
>NZ_JBJEXT010000046.1:0-34680 GCF_051886055.1 Mitsuokella apri
TGCTACTCTGCGAGGATAATGGTACTTCTAATGTGAATCTGGGGAGTGTATCGCCCGATTTATAGACATTGATGGTGGCAATTCTCTGCTTCGCGTCGTCACTTCCACTGATAGCATGTTCGGAGCCAATGCTGACTTCGTCTTCCCATCCGGATTCCTGGATATTGGCAATTGCCTGACGCGAATGTGCTCCGTTACTGTCCAGGTTCTCGTAGGCGACATTCTTGAGTCGGTCTACTTCAATTTCTGCGTATTGTTGCGCCTGTAAGGCAACACGGCTCGATTTTATCATGCCGAATCCGCCAGCCCCCACGATGAACAGGCTCTGCGCAATGAAGATCCAAACAATGGCGGCCAATGCTGTGATGACCAGGATGGAGCCTCTGCTCTTATACCGGCTATTCCGTTTGTTGTTCATGTTCTTCCTCCACCTCTAAGGAAAAAGGGGCCGTGATAGCCCCTTTCCTTCTCTGTTGATTCAGCAAACAAATCTACAGCTAGAGATCAATAGTAAACTTTGAGGTCGTCCGTCGTACCGACCTGCATGTCGATACCGCCGGAGATGATGCAACGGTCGCCGTCCGAATCCGTCGTGAAGGAGAACGGCTGGCCCCAAGCGTCATTGTATGTACCATTGACCCAACGGCCAGACTTCGGACTCATGAGGTCTTTGTGGTCAGCACCATCAATCGAATCCGCAGCGGAAACACCATTGATAAGGTCATCAGCGGAGGTCGGCGTAGCACCATCATAGCGCAGGCCCGTATAAGACGATGCTGCCGTCTTCATGGACTGAAGTTCCATCCACTCAGAACCCCAGCGTGCATAGTTGATCAGCGTGTCCGAGTTGAGGAAAGCCGCTGCGATGATGATGACGACCATCAGGACGCCGAGGAACGCATCCGAGATATTGATGAGTCCGGCCAGTTTGAATTTGTTCTTTGCAGTCATTTCCATTTTCTTTACATCCTTTCATTTCATAGATCAGTGACTGACATATCCAATATCGTCTCCCTTGATGCCGCCGCTGACGCTAGAAGAGCTTGAGCCATCTTCTCCTACGCTGAACACAACGAATCCATCTTTTTGAGACTGGTATTGATAATTGCTGTTTTTCTTGTACGGGTCTTTCGGAATTTCCTTGATCCATGGCCCGTACTGCCCTTTTTGTTTTGTCAGATCAGACAGGCTGGATGGGTAGCTGCCCACTTCCATCTCGTACTGGCTGATGAGGCCACACAGCGACGCGGTATCGTTCAAGGCTTTGTCGTGACGCCCCAGGGTCAGGAAGGACGGAGCATTGACAATACAGGCGGCCATCAGGATGACCAGCATGAGTACACCAAGAACCATCTGCCACACGATGAGGCCCTGCAATTTATAGGATCTCTTGCTCACATTCCCATGCCTCCCATTCCTCCGGTCGAGATTTTCGACATCATGCTGAAGATTGGCCACAAGACCGATACGACGATCAGGCCCAGCAGGACAAAGGTCGGCGTCAGAATCAGGTTCTGGAGATCCTGGCTGAATTGCTGTGAGGCAACAATCAGCTGCTTCTTGTAGAAGTCGGCGCGCAGTTGCATCATGGCAGCCATATCGCCTTTCTCACCTGCTTGCAGGAAGACGTAGAAGGATTCATCCAAGACCTTCTGCTTGTTGTGCTTCTGGAGTGCCATAACGAAGCTGCTGCCGTACCGGCCCAGATCTTTGAGAGCTTTGCCTATCAGGTGTTCCATCAGGATGTTATCCACGCTCTTCTGTGTGTACTGCAAAGTCTTAGTAACATCCAAGCCAGCACTCTTGCATAGTCCAAAGACAAGCGCGAAGCGGTATTGGACGGTATTGTAGACAATCGGGCCGTACAACGGCATCTGCATGATCAGCATCGCCGTGCGCTCCGGCGACTTCTTCGACAGAAAGCGTATGCCGAACACGCAGAATGCCACAAAGCCAAGGATTGCCCACCAGTAGCTCTGCGCAAAGCTTCCCACACCGATCAGCAACTTCGTGTAGAACGGCATATCCAGCTGCAAGTCAGACATCAATCTGCCCATGCTTGGCAGTACCAGGAAAATGACTACGCCAATCGTGATGGCCAGGACAATACCTAGGAAAATCATGGTTCCCATCTGCGAACCGAGATTTCGGCGCAGGTCAATAGCCTGTTCCAGCGTCTTGACGATATCCGCATAGATATCTTTGGCCTGGCCCGTGCCTTCATTGACGCGCATCATCTCAACGATGTACTCTGGAAAGAACTTCGGATACTTCGCAAAGGCATCCGGCATCTTGATGCCGTTTTCCATATCGTGACGGATTCCGTTCAACATCTTCTTGACAGATGGGCGCGGTGTCTTGCTTTCATAGAGGTTCAGGGCCTCTGTGATAGGAAGACCAGACAGATTGTATTGCTGTACGAGCATGAAAATCTGGTACAGGTCATTGAGATCCTTTTTCGCGATCATAAATTCACCTCCTCTCCATCATTTACCAACGACATGAATCAGCTCATCCAGTTCAATCTTCCCCTGCATGGCCATATCAATGCCCTTTTCCCACATCGACCGGAAGTTATTCTTTCTAAGCACCTCCTGAATCTCGCCGAAGCTCCTCTGATGCAGCAGAGCATCGCGGATCTCGGTATTGAAGATGACATATTCTGCAATGGCCGTGCGGCCACTGTAGCCATGGTTGCAATGCGGACATGCCTGGATGTCCGCCGCAGCCCCTTTTTCCCGCAGCCGTCCTTCTACCTGCTTGATTTCCTCTGGCGTCAAGAGCCTGCGCTCTTTCTCCGTCAGGGTGTGTGGTTTCGAGCAGTACGGGCAAAGGGTTGCCACAAGACGCTGGGAGATGATTAGTTTCAGCTCCGACAGGAGTGTGGTCTTGGATATATCAAAGTCCAGCAGGCGCGAGATTGTACGCGTACAATCTGCGGCATGGACGGTAGAAAACACGCGGTGGCCTGTATTGGATGCCTGCATGGCTACCGTAGCATCGGTAGAATTGCGAATCTCGTTGTACAGGATGATATCCGGGTCGGAGCGCAGCGAAGCTACCAGGATTTTCTCGGCGGTCAGGTTTAAGGCTTCATTGGCAGCCTTGCGCACCTGTACCTGCGTGAAATCATCTTCATAGATCTCGATTGGTTCAGCGATCTCGATGACATTTAGTGGCTCTTGCACGCTGTCCAGAACATAATGAATCTCGGCGTGAAGACTGGTTGTCTTACCTGCACCGGTCGGCCCGGAATTGAGGAACATTCCCGTCGCATTCTTATAGAGAACGGATTTTATGGCATCCAGGTCTTCCGGGATGTAGCCGATGGAGTCCAATGTTTTCTTGGTACTCTGCGTTCGCCCTGCCTGCGGCAGGAGGCGCAGATTGATTTTTTCCTGTCCATCGGAACCGACTGGCAGCGTCTCCAGGCGGATGAAGATGTCCTGACTGCCGCGATGCAGGTAGAAAGAGCCTTCATTCGGCATGTTCGTGCGCATGACATCGACGTTACGAGAATCATCCATCAGCTTGATGAGATTCGTGACATTCTCCACCTGGCTGGCCGGAAAGAAGTGGTCATGCGTGACATCCACCATATGGCCTGCAATACGGAAACTGACCTTGAAGCCATTGAGGGCTGGCAGCATATGGATATCCGAGGCTTTCTGACGGGCCGCATCTTGCAGCATCTCGTTAATGGCACCCTTCAGCGGCGTCATGTCAACATCCACATCCCTCTTCTGAGAGGAACCTTCCTGCCGATAGTTCGTCACGTCATAGAATTTCAGGAGGGCCATGCGAAGGTTTTCTTCTTCGCAGAGCAGGAGCTTAATCTTCTGATTCAACTCCTGTTCCAGCACGGCACGCTGCTTGAAGGTTTGGTCGGTATCCGTCACAAGGATGAGACGATCATCCACCACCCGGATGGGCAGGATGTGATAGCGGGCCGCCTGGTCTGGAGTGATTTTTTCCAAGACTTCCGGCTGGATGTCCATATTGGACATCTCTTCACTGCAATACAGGCCATATGCTTTCATGCGGTTCAGAAAATAATTACGGTACGAATCACTTGTGTTGGCGGCCATCGTTTTCCTTTTCCCCCTCTTCCTCGAAAGATGTATCTACTTTACGCAGCAGTTCTTTCGGATTAATGTCATCGGTAACGATGTAAGGAGTGATCATGATATAAACTTCGGCATAGCTCTTGGAATGCGAATGATACTTGAAGAGTTCGCCCAGGATTGGCAGATCCATCAGGCCGGGAATGCCGGACAGATTATCGAGGTCTTTTGCCGACATCAAACCGCCGATCACGAAGCTCTGGCCGCTGCGCAAATGAGCCGAAGTCGTAGCCTGGCGCGTCGAGATTTGCGGTGCAGAGGTCTGTCCCTGCGTGATGTATTTCGTGATGTTGGAAACTTCCGTATTGATCTTGAGCGTGATTTCACCATCTTCTTCATTGATGGACGGTGTAATCGTCAGCTTCGTGCCGACATCTTTGTAGTCCACGCTGATTTCCGTAGAGGATGACGTGGAGGTCGTGCTCATGACCGGCACCTGCTCGCCAAAGTTGACCATGCCTTCCTGTCCATTGAGCATCATAACCATTGGACGAGCGACAACTTTTCCTTTGGAGAGTTCGCGGTTGGCTGTGACCGATCCGGAGAAGGTCAGCTTATCCAACCACGGCCCCTTCAGGGAAGAAGAGGACGAGTCGCCGGAGGAATTTGTTTCAGCTGAATGGCTGTATGTCGGCAGAGAATACTGGAATCCCAGATTGTTGTCACGGCCATGCTGCAATTCGATGAGCTGGGCAACCACCAGGCACTGGCTGATGGGACGATCTACGCTGGAGAGACGCTGCTCGACCTGTTTCAGCTGGTACGGTGTACCAGTCACGGATACCGTCCGCTGCTCGGAATTTGCATAGATGTTGGTTTCAGCAATCCCCAAAGCTTGCAGCTCTTTGCTGAGTTTTTCCAGATCAAAGGCATGATGGACAGGGAATACTTTTGACTGCATCATGAGCTGGGAGGTACTGACGATGATGGCATTATCATCGGTCATCCAGTTGAAATTGAACGCAGCAGACAGACGCTGCATTGCCTGTTCGCACGTGACATTGTGAAGAGACATGTAGACGTTGCCATCCAGGTTGCCGTTGACGACAACATCCTTATGTGCGCGTTTGGCTACCGCATAAATGCTCTGGGCAATCGGTGTTCCCTGCCAGTCGAAATTGTAGCGTCCATCGGAAGCAAGACGCGCCGTATTTGCTCGCGGAATTGGCGGCAGAGCGGAGTTTGCGGATGGTGTCACAGAAGCTGGCGTCTGCTCAAGAGCTGATGCAACAGACGAATCCGTGTCAGGGGCTGCTGCCGCTGATGCAGCCTCCGCTGCCTGACTGTGATGCTCGAACAGTTTTTGACGTGCCTGCTGCCGCGCCCGGATGTCCTGGTGATAATCATCCAAGATACGCTGGATGCGTGCCGTAAACGCGTTGGGGTCATCCTGTGTCGTCCCCGCCATCTGCGCAACGACTGCCTGGCTATCCTGTGCCGATGCTGCATAGGATACGGCAGGGGAAAACAGGAAACTTCCTCCCAGGATGGAAGCCCCCATCAATCCCAGAAAAATATTCTGGCGCAAATCCTTTTTCTTCAAATCATTCACTCCTCACTTATAGCTGATGCTGTGACCGTCTTCAAAGGTAATCCCATCGCCGCCAATGTAGGCGATGCGGCCATCCTGATAAGTATCACCTTCCTGCACAACGCGGCCATCGCTCATGATTGCCATGTTCTCTCCATCATCGCCAGTCAGGACACCCTGTACGCTGGCCGAACTGCCTTGCGGAGCAGGTGCCGAAGAGGACGGAGCAGAAGACGGTATATTACTAGACGGAATCGGTACGCTACCACGGCCAGGAATTGCCGGGAGTGGTACGCTGCGCGGCGCAGAGTACGAGGGACTGCTTGATGGGCTGCTGCCTGCCATGCGTGGGATTGCAGGCAGCGGCATGTTGCCAGCGACCATAGAACGGCCTCCCTCCCCCGCTGTCCCGGCGTTCATCTCCTGCACGCCGACAAAAGGATTGACTTTCAGGAGCGCATCGAGCGTCGGTGCAGAGATGGATACCGATTCATCAGAACTAGAGGCAGCTGCCCCTTTCCCTGCCGTTTGCTGGGTCTGGTTTGACTGCGGGACAGGATGCGGTTTTGGTTTTTCGGAGAAGAAGTTGACAACGGTATAGCCAAAACACAACAGGATAACCCCGCAGCAGATGGCAGCCCGTTTCTTGTTCTCGATCTCAAAAGCAATTTCTTGGTTGAATATCTTCACGGCTGTCACCTCATTTCGTATAGATCTTATAGGTCAGCTTCGTATTTAAAGCTCCGCTCTTCTCACTCATCTTGAGCGATTTGATGCCGATCAGTGCATCTTTGGCATGGAAATTCTGTAAGCAGCGCATCGTATTCTCATAGGTGCCGGAGAACTCTGCCGTATAGACACGTCCATTCTGTTCTTTGCTCTTCTGCTCATCCTTCATGCTGACCAGGTTGAGATTGTATGCCTGGATGCTGAAAATGATGTCTGTCTGCACCTGATCCAGCTGCTTGGGATCAACCGGGCGCATCGAGGAGGCATTGAGTTCTGCATTCTTTTCCTGCCAGTTCTTGAGAAAAGACTGCATCGTGGCAATCTGCTGTTCCTTCTCGGCCTTCTCATGATACGAGAGAATCAGATGACTCGATAAGAGCGATAAGACAAAGGTCAGAATAAGCAGGCAAGCGACGTGGACAATCAGCCGCTGCTTCCCCATCATAGTATCTGAGAGGGCTGGCATACGGACAGGGGCATGGAGCCGTTCCAGGATTCCTTCTTTCACTTCTTTCACATTCATTGGCTCAGATTCCCCTTTCCGATGGTCAGGTCTGCCGTCTTGTAATTCGTCGATGAATCCGACGCGATCTGCGGGATGGACACGCCATTAAAGAGTGCATTCCGCGAGAGGGACGCCACATAGTCCTGGAATTTCAGCGGATTGTCAGCGACGACCTTTGCCTTGATCCACTTGCTGTCATCTTTCTTATTGGCATCGCCAATCTCAATGGAGTTGAAGCCGATGCCTTCGGGAAGGTCTGACAGAAGGGCTGCATACGCTTCTATTGGATACTCATGTTCCTTCTGGCGCGTATGGATCAAGTCCAGTTCCTTGTTGATGCTATCCATGGAGGACTGTGCCGACTGATAATCTTGCTCCAGTCCTGGCGGGACCTGAACATTCGAAAGGAAGAAGATGGCACCGAGTTCCAGGACAGTCAGGGCCGACATGCCGAGGATGCCAAATTTGGTGTAGCGCAGTGCCTTCTGCATCTTCTGGTATTTCTGGGTATTCTTCAGGATGTCTTCTGGCAGGACGTTGCCGGATTGAATGCTCTCATACGCATCCAGCACGTCCAGGAATGCATCGGATGAAAAATCGATATCCTGTGCCAGCGTACCGACCGCACACATCCACAGCTCATCCTCTTCTTCCGGGATGTCTCCGGGATCGATATAATCCGGGAAATGATGGGCCGTGGCTTTGCGTTCCCGAAATACCGGAAATGCCTGCATTAAGCGCGGCGGCATCAGGAGTGTATACGGCAGATCCTGGTTAAGGAATTCAAACGTCTGATGTGCGACGCTCTCAAATTCCACCATGTACTGACGAATCAGCTGATCGGCATCCTGCGTGGATATATGCCCCAGGTTCTCCAGGGACAGCTCTGGGGCATCCAGTTTGAACAGGCCGCCGTTGCTGCTGTATCCTGTGAAGGTAGCCTGCTTCTGATAGGCTTGCAACACCAGCTCTTCTTTATTGAAGACGCCTGTACAGCGCAGGAATGAGATTCCTGCGGACTCAACCGACACCAGGCGCACTTGCTCTTCATCCGCAGCCTCATAGATGCAATCTATCAACTTGCGAGACAGCGCACAGACCGTAACGAGTCGTTGCTGTGGCTCTGGTGCCGTCAAGATGGGCTTGGCATAGCAGATCTCTTCCAGGTTCTTCTGTGTGACTGACCGGATATGCTCCCGGATGCCGTCCTCTGTCTCAAAGCTAAAGCAGTCGATCATGGAGAACAGATAATCCGGCAGGACAAGATATACATCGTCTTTCCGAAGCTTTATCTGTTCACTCACGCTCTGAAAGAGGTCGATGAAGCAATCGATGCATCGATTGTCTCCGTCATCTGTCTCATACGCCTGCTGCGGCAGGAAAGACTGTGCGATGCGGCAGGTCTGCTGGATGACGACACGCTCTTTCTTGTGCAATTTTGCCCGTACCACTTGCGTCTGATCCGGACTCACATAAATGGCAATCAAGGCAACTCCTCCTTTCTCAGTTCTTCAGCCAGCTGTCCAGGTTGCCGCTCTTGAGCTGCGTCAGGGTCTTGCCCGTCGCATTACGCGCAGAAAAGTTCTCGGGATGTACCTGATCGCGGATATCGCACAGCATACGAATGGCTGCGGAATCGATGAACTGCGTGGTTCCGAAATCAACAATGACCTTCGTGCAGCCATTCTGAAAGGCTGTCCCCAGCTCGGCTTTGACGGCCTTGCAGCGGGAAAAATTGAAATACCCGCTGACAGCCAGTGTCGCCGTATCATTTTGAATGCTTACATACTGCATATGCTCTCCTTCCTTCCAGTCAGGATGTCCATCATGGACATGCCATACTGGTCTGCCGGATGTCCATCATGGACATCCTCTTATTGCTTTATTACTTGATGTCCATCATGGACATTGGCCAGGATCTTGATGTAAATGGCCGAAACATCGTCATGCTTGGATGATGGAAGCTCTGCCTCCTGCCACTCCGAAAGCAAGAGGTCACTCAAGCCATCCGATGAAAAGACGATGGTATCCACGTCCGTCAGCGGCAGCTGCTGTTCTTGAAACCGGCTCTCCATCTCATACCCCAGTAGGGGTGATTGCAGTGGTATGGCTTCAAAATCAGCCTTGCCGCGTCGCCGGATGAACAGCGACGGGATGCCTGCCGGACAGTATTTCAAGACTCCTGCCTGACAGTCCAGGCAAAACGCCAGGGACGGAACAATGGTTGTCCTGTCGTAGAGCGTGACGTAATCCTGGTTGACAGTTGCCATCACATCGGACAGTTCCTTATGGATACCGACCTGGTACGACCACATAGCCTTCTTGAGACTCAGCCAGGTGCTGCCGACCTGCCCATAGCTTGCCAGGTCATGGCCTTCGCAGTCGGCAAGATACCCGTATAATTTCTTGTCGTTCGCCCAGAAGTTAATGCTGTCGCCGGAAAGGCGATTGTATGCCGAGAAGATGGAACCTGCACGGAATGCAGAAGTCTCAATGGCACGCGGCAGCATGTCATTCTGCATCTTCACGGCATTCTGATAGCTCTCCGATGCCTCCTGCCGTGTCAAAAGTTCAAAATCGGCACGAATCTGCTCGACGAGGATGTTCTGCGGCGTCACTGCTGCGATGTACCGATCTGCCCGGGTATGTTCCAGTAGTTCATGCCGGATGAGCAGGTATACAAGGCATCGTGGTGCATTCTCGATATCCTTGAGAATCGTCGCGATGGACATGCCGTTGAAATCTGGTAAATCTTCATCCACCAGGACAATCAGCGGATGATATTGCTGATAGACATCCATCCCGGCCATCCCGGTTGTCGATGCACGGATTTGAACGGATTGCCCTAGAAGTTCCTGCAAGCGATCAGCAAGCAGCTGCGGCTCTTTCTGAATCAGTAAGATTGACGGTATCAAAAGATCACCCCGTTCCGTTCAAGGTACAAGCGCGGCACAAGATTCTGGATGCGCTTCCGGATATGCCAGGGACGAAAAGGACGCTTGGCACAGAGTGTCACGCGCTTGCCGCTCACATCGATTGCAATATAATCGCAGGCCATCAGCATGATCCAGTAGCCTCTGCTTTTTGATGACGCAGCGGTATACTGGCCCCATTCCCAATGCGCAAGTTCCGGATCATCGGCCAGATTCCGCAGGTTCTGCCGGAAGCGCACGACATCGAAAGGACTCGTATCGGATTGCACGATGGTCTTGATGTCGCTGTCATTCAGCAGCATGAGAAGCTGTATCTTCGCCTGATCCGGCCCGACAGTCGCATACCGTGCAGCATTGCAGACCGCTTCGTTGATGGCGATCAGGTAATGCTCATCCGGATCGGCCAGAGAGTGGCGCAGGATTGTCTCTACCTGCGGCATGACCTGCTCGTAGTAGGTATCATAGCCTGTCCACTCGAATTGATGATGCTCGGGAAATCGCACAAGGAAACCTTCTTTCTGTCTTACCGAATCGTGATCAGGGGGACGACTTTTGCACGGATGTGGCGCATCGGCACGGTGCCGGTATATCGCCCATCAAAGCTGCGCGGCGATGTTCCGACTGGCAGGAACTCTCCCGACATCACGACATGCTTGCCGTAATGAACGGGCATGGCATTACCTTCCCGATCTTCTGGAGAAACCTGGCCAATATAGCGGCCCCGGACGGAAAACTGCATATTCGAGGGATTGATGTCATAATGTTCTCCCGGCATGGCACCGATTTTCTTCAGCAAAAGTCCGTTGATTCGCAGCCAGCCACGGCTGACAGCAACATCTTCCGTTTCCTTCGTGGGAACATAGGCGACATAATCCCCATCGCGGAAGAACCATTCGGGGATGCGCATGTAAAGCCCCTGCGGCAAGCTGGCTGTCGTATTCAAAAAAAACAGGGCGTTCTCCTGCGGCAGCTTCGGCAGGTCAATGGTATGGCCGGACAGCCAGAATACCCCCAATCCCGCCATTAGAAATGCAGCCGTTCCCAGATTCTTTTTTACACGTTCCGTGAGTTTCATCGAACACGCGACTCCTTTCTCATCCTTCTCATCCAATCCCAATTTTGCCCATGCCCTTACTGTAACCGAAAATTTAACGCCGAAACTGTCATTTTTTTTCACGAGGCCATTTTTTTCTTGACTTTTTCGGCGTGAGTCAGTGGATGTAGGCGTATGCAGCCACCATGTACTGGCGCAGTTTCCGGCTGACTGTCGGCTTAGAGATGCCGCTAATTTGCGAAATCTCGCTGACGTTGTAATTCGGGTGCTGTAATTTCGTGGCAACGACTTTATTCCGCAGAGCATCGAGCAGAGCAGTCTCGTCTCCATCCCGCAAATCCTGTTCCTCTTCGGGAATATCGAGGCAATCTTGCATGATGTCCAGCAGTTTGCGATACCGCTTCCGCTTCTCCATCAAGTCTTGAAGCCAGGCCGTCTTGACGACGAGATCTTTGCGTGCGAGAGCCATGATGCGCCAGTCCAGGATGTGAATCATGTTGATGACCTTCGTCCGGTGGAAGATGTCTTCGGCAGAGAGGGAATAAAAGAGCAGGGTGCGGATGTCTGTCAAGATACGCTTGTTGATGCGCCCCAGGGCCGTGCTGGAATACGGGATCTTATGCGTGATCAGGTAATAGCCCATGTTGTCCCGGTAGTGGTACTGGACGAATTTCTGCTCGTCCTCTGCCAGGTTCGCCAGCACCATGCCGACCACGATCCGATCGATGTGCTGACGCTGCAAGCGCAGGTAAGTCCGGTAGAGATTGAGTGATGCTTCCTGTCGGCAGAATTCCTCGATCTCTTCCAGCTGGATGATCTGCCGACGCGGGCGATAATATTCTTTCAGAGCCTGCTCCGCAAGATATATGCCGATGTCTGGCAGCTGCTTATTCATGCGCCCGTTCCTCCTCTTCCGTTTCCAGCAGCCACTCCAGGTCAGATGTCTCGTAGCCGAGCTGCTGCACCATCGCAAGGGATAGAGCGGCAAGGTGCAAGAGATCCATGGCGGCATTCTGCCGGTTCTGGTACTGGATTTCCTGGCGTACCCGAGACACGCCCTGGAAAAGCTGCTTGTCCCACATGCCATAGTTTCGCGGGACTTCACGCGAAATGGCTGTGGGGATAGCATTCATGCCGAATTCGATTTTTTCCATGATGGACTCCTCCTCTCACATCGTCTTGGCGGCCAGTGCGCGCCGGACAATATCGCCCTTCTTGCCTGCGGGCAGGGCCGCAAGGATGGCACGCGTTTCCTGTTCGTCCTTACCGCGTTGCAGCATGTTCTGGTAGATGTCGCGGAAATGGGCGCGAACAATGCTCATATCACCAGCTGGTGTCTCGCAGATCATACTCCAGCCGATGTAATGCACGGCTTTCCGGATTTCCGGCGTCGAGAAGCTTGGCTGCTTGTATGGGTATGCCTGTTGGATCTGCCCCATCACTTCATACCAGGCTTCATCCGCAGACGGGACGCGGCCTGCCGGGTTGATGAGCTGGCGCAACTGCTTCACGGTGTCAAGAATCTCGGAAACGGCAGGGAAGAACTTGCTGTGCCGGGCAATCTTCTGCATCGCGACGGAAAGCTCCGCTGCCGACACATCTGCCAACATGAGCAGGTAGATGGTCATGCCTTCCTCGTCCAAGCGGCTGGACGGATAGATCTTGAGAAAGGCGGACAATGTCCGCAGTTTTGCGTCATTCTCGCTGCTCATGCTCATAACTCTACCCCCATGTCCTCCCACATAGCCTTCACGTTGTCGACCATCTGCTGTGCGCTCGGATTCTTGCGTGAATGACGTGCAGCAACTCCCCCTGCTGCTGGCTGCTGCGGATATGATTTCTTCTCAGGACGCACGCGGAAGCCGTATTGCTTCCAGCTCTCCAAGATTTTGCTCATGTACTGCAAGGTGGGATGTCCATACAGGACAGCATCATGCACAGCGGCCCTGACCCATTCCGGCGTATATGTCTGGCACCACGCTCTCAGCATATCCATCTCGATTGGCACAAGCGGTGTCTGCGGATGGAGATTGGCTGCACAAAAGTCACAGACCTCCTGGATTCCATCCGGATCATCTGAAGAGAGAGCGGGGGCCGGTTGCGCGCTCGCGCGCGTATCCTCCTCATCCTCCTCATTTTTCTTTCTCTCAGGTTCACTACACTCAGTCTTACTAGTCAGGTTCTCTAAGTTAGTATCATTAGGTTGCACTGGCGCAACTTTCGGTTGTCCAGCTGCAACTTGCGGTTGCCTGGGTGCAACTTGCGGTTGTCCAGGTGCAACTCGCAGTTGCTCGGACGCAACTCGCGTTTGCGAATCTGCAACCGGCGGTTGCCTGTATGCAACTCGCGAATTGCAGATTGCCGCTTCGGCTTGCTCTGGATGCAGCATAGCCTGGTACCTGGCTTCTTCCTCCTCTGCCTGTTTAGCTGCCTCGCCAAGCTGTGATTCGATATCCAGAACTTCCTCGGCTGACTCCGGCACACGGATCTTGTTGATGTAGATCCGATGGCAGCGGCCACGCCCCTGGTCGGAGATCTCGATGAGGCCGTAGGCCACGAGATTCTTCATCTCCCGGCAGACGGTGGATTTGTTGATGTGCAGGATGTCGGCGATCTCCTGCTGCTGGAACATGAGATAGATATCGCCATTCGCATCAATCCAGTGGTTCCTGCGCGACAAGCTCATCCGATCCTTTAAGATACAGTAAATGACCTTCGCTTGCAGGCTCAGGTCGATATATGCCTGATACGAGAAGAGACTCTTCGGCATCTGGTAGTACCGTTCATTGTCGATATCCGTAATCTTGAAGCGCATCGCGCATTCCTCCTTCAGTTCATCTTATTGCCACAATGACAGGGGATCGGTGTACTCGTATTCCCCTGTGTCCGGGTTCCGGACAATATACTCTAAGTGTAGATGCGGGCCGGTCGAATAGCCGGTGGAGCCGACGGCTCCGATTTCCTCGCCCTGCTGTACATACTGCCCTGTTTCCACGTAGATGGCCGACAGGTGGCAGTATTTCGTGTAGGCATCGTAATCTTGATGATACAACGTCACATGGTTGCCGTAGCCATCCGAGAAATCGCCCTCCTCTACGACCGTACCGTCGAAGAGTGCCGGAACGACCGTCCCGTAGTCATACCCAAGATCTACTCCAGAATGAAACTTCCATGTTCCTGAGATGGGATGTACGCGCCAGCCAAATGGCGAAGTGACAGGAAGATCTGCCGCTTCTGAGACTGCTGCATATAGCAGAAGGCAGAGGCCCATCAGTACCCCTGCCCAGATTCTGAATCCTTTCATTGTTTCTGGTGTTCGTCTCCTTATTTGATTGTCTCGATGACGAAATTGACTGCCGCCTTGCGGACTTCCCACTGTGCGGCCAGACGATTATCGCCGTCCTGACGGGCTGCTTCTGCTTTCTGAGCAGCCATTTTCGCTACGTTCTCTAAGCACTGTTCCAGCCAGTTATTGGCTTCGCTCTCCGCTTCTTCCGGCGTGAGATTCTTCGGAACGGGCGTATCGAAAAGCTTTTCCTGGCCATGACGTTCCCAGTCTGCTTCGCTGGGAACCGCAGGCTCCTCTTCTTCGCCCGTCTCCGGCTTATCCACCGGTACGGGAGATGCTGGCGGATTGTCCGGATCGGCTTTGAGCGTCCAGCCATCCGAATCCTCGGCAGCAGGTGTTTCCTCTTCTCCGCTTGCATCGTCCGGCTGCACGGCGTCGTCTCTGCCTTCCGGTTCGACCTGCCCGCTCTCTTCCGGCTGCTCCGTCTGTTCTTCCGTTTCTGCGGGGGCAGATGTGTCTTTATAGAACTCCACCAGTTCCTTCACGGTTCCCTGTGCTTCGCCGGATGCCAGCCTCTTGAGGTAGTCCTGCTGCTCTTCCGGGCTGCGGTTGGCAAGGACGGAGGCCAGTGTGTCGCTGATTGTTCCATCCTGCAAGGCTTCTCGCGCTTCGGGGCAGAGCTTCCGCAAGACGAGGAGCCGCTGCAAAGAGGTGGAACTCATCCCCAGGAACTGCTCGGCAAAATACTTGCGGAACGCTCCGCTAAAGCTGCCATCGGCCAGCGCATCCGTGTAATAGATTCTTGCGATTGGCTCCAGGACATTGATCTCTTCCAGCTTCTCAAGAGCCGTTTTCTGGCGGTAGCTGTTCGCACAGACGATAGCGATGTTCTCCCGCATTTCTGCGGTCAGCTTACCATCTCCGATGAACGCCTCATGTACCATACAAGGAATGTCAGGTGATGTCAGTTCTCCGCGCTCATAGCGCAGGGAGACGGCGCGGAAACGCCGCTCTCCGCTGATGATGTTATAGTTCCCGTCATCGCGCCGGACAACCAGCAGCGGCTCGACTGTGCCGGATAAGGCCATGCTGTGTGCCAGCTGCTCGATTTCCCGGATGCCATAGAAGTTCTTAGTGTTCGGTATCAGCTGATGAAAATCAATCATCTGAATTTCGCTCCTGTTGGATGTTTCTGCCGCAGCGGCTCCCTGCGTCCGCTCATTGAGATATGCCATCATGCTTCCGTTGTATTTCTTCATGCTCGTTCTGCCTCCTTATGCCTGGATTCCCATGAATTCTTTCATGAACTTCCAAATGTCGCGCGCGACCAGGCAGTTCGGGTATTCTTCAAACAGGCTGCGACGATTGCAGCGTGCCAGGGTCATGTGCTTCTTCGCGTTCTTCGTTGCGTAATGGATCTTCGTCTGGAAAATGGGCAGGCCCTTGTCCTTGAACTCCTTCAGCAGGTCATAAACGGCCTTGTCAGACAAGAAGTTGTTGACCAGGATGCCGCGCAGATGAAGATTCGGATTGAACTTGCTGGCAAGCTCCAACTGACGGATCATCTGATAGACGCCCAGCTTGCTATCCCAGTCCGGCGAGGTGACGATGACCACATCATCGGAGATGTTCAAGCTGTTAAAAACGCTCATGTTGATGTCAGGCGGATTATCGATGATGCAAAGGTCATAATTCTTGAGAATCGGCTGCAAGGCTTTCTTCAAGATGTTCGCCTGGTCGATGTTCTCATTCTTGATGAGGTACGCATTGGCATCGATAAGGCCCATATCTGCACCGATCAGGTCGATGCCGGGATACCGCGTTCTCTGGATGACTTCCTGTACCGTCGCATCCCCCATCATGAGATTGGTGATGCTGCCTGCATCCTCAGCCCCGCCAAGCCAGTCAGTCGCATTCCCCTGCTTGTCGTTGTCGATGAAGAGGATACGCAGGCCGCAGGATTCTGCCAGGGCATACGCGAAGTTGGTTGAGATGGTCGTCTTGCCGACGCCGCCTTTGAGATTAATAAAGCTGATCGTTTTCATAAAAAACGCCTCCGTAAAATGTATGTGACTGAGACGGTGAATCGTCTCACCGGTTTCATCCAGCTGCTCCAGCTGGTCTTTCAAGTGATCCAGATACGTAATCAGACGATGGATATGCTCATCCGCAACCGGGTCATACTCGATTGCCTTGAGTTCAGTGCTGATTTTGCGAAGCAGGGTTCGGCCTGACGCAACGAACTGCTCGACGTATTCGCCGACATGAGAGATGTTATTGATCTCCAGTACGGCTTCCAGATTCTTGCAATGCCGTTGCAGCTCCTCAAATTCTTCTTTCGGGATCCATCCGGCGCGTCGCACGGATTCCTTCGACTGATCGTTCATGCGCGCTCCTTACTTTGTGACTTTAGCTGGCGTCGAAGCGACCGGCGTGACAAAGCAGCCGATATTGAGCTGGAGCTTGCGTGTGGCCTGCTTCAGCTCGCGCAGGCTGCGGATGCCAAACTTCGCAGCCATATAATCCTTCTGGCGCGCAATCTTGACTTCGTTCTTCTCCATACCTATGCACTCCTCTCTCAAAATGGTTCAAACGGCTGGTACCAGACTTCCACGGCCCGGCCCTTCATGTGATACGGGATGGGATTCATCTGCGCATCCATCAGGACGAACTGCGGAATTCTGGCGTAAGGCGAAGCCTCTTGATGGGTGGCTATCTGTGTGACCAGTCTGCCATTCACGATTTCTCCTAGGCTGTAGGTATGCCCGTTGACCTTGATGCGGGCCAGGATGCCATCTTCTATAAACTCCTTGACGGCAAAGTTCTCGAATTTCGCGATGATTCCGTCCGGCCCGTTCAGCACATAGTCCCTGTAGGACTTGCCGCCTTTTTCCAGGAGGTTCTCCTGGATGACAGCCACTTTCCGGTGGGATACGAGATCTCCCACGAAGACCCACTGCCCACGGCAGCAGATCGATTCAATTGCTCCAAAAAACATAGAATCAACCTCATCTTTTCTTTCAGCAAAGCCACGTTGAAACAACGTCATTTGATTGTCAGGCAAGTTTCTCTGCGCATTCCCCCTTTCGTGATGCTGCCAGCTCAGTATGCATGATAGCTGTAATCCGCTGGCGGCTTGCAGAACTGTCGGCGACTGAGCGGCGCGGCAATGGGCTGCAAGCGGCTGCCATACCGTTTTTTGAGTGCTTTCTCTAGTTTGTCCTTGGCCATCTTGCGGCATTTCACCCCGAAGGTGTAGCCCTCATTGGCGGGGATGTGCTTTGCCTTCTTCTTTTCGCCCTCATCGGATAAGGGATCTTCCCATTCCGGTGCTGGCGGCGAATACATCCCGCACCGGGTCATTTCGCGTTCCTCTGCCGAGATCCGGCCATTGAAGCCGCAGCCATCACCAGACGGACAATGGAGGCAGCTGCGCCCCGGCGACAAAGGGCATTCCACTGGTTCCTTTTTGATTGTTGTGTTCTTTTTCATTTCTGAATCCTCACTCGATGTCCATCATGGACATCGGCTATATCACAGTCTCATGTGCTATAATAGAGACATGCCTGTCATAAAGCTGTGAAGTTGCCGCTCCACAGCTCTTCTACAGTCGAATCCAAAGCTTTAGCTATACGGATTGCCGTCCATACATCTGGCTTTCGTTCGCCTGTTTCATAGCGAAAGTAACTCAATCTTGCAATACCTGTTTCTTTCGCTATCTCGGTTTTGCTCTTACCCAGAGCTTCTCTTGTTTTTCGCAGATTATTTGCTTCCATCTCACCACCTCATTTCTTTACTGTAACCATTCGGTTACTACATTTATTAGTATACAGTAACCGTGCGGTTACGTCAACTACTTTTTTGAAAGTGAGGAAAGTAGCCATGACATTTGCTGAACGATTACAGTCACTACGAGAACAGCATCGGTTATCCAAGCAAGAATTATCATCAATACTAGGTATGGCACGAATGTCATATTTCCGATATGAAAAAGGAGAACGTATGCCAACCTACGAAGTCCTACTTCAAATCGCAAATTACTTTGATGTATCAGTTGACTACCTTATGTGCCGCACCGACAACCCCAAGGTCAACCGCTAACCCATCCTGACAGGCATCTGCCCCGCTCCGGCGGGGCTTTTCTTATGCCTGCTCTCAATGTCCATCATGGACATCAGATATATTTTTCAGTACAGATTCAAGGGCTTTACACCAACGCTCAATATCACGAGCGTTGACGCAATCCTTCATCGCAAGCATGTCTTCCATGACGTAACGAATCCCAGCTACCGTATCTTGTCGCGCCAGATCATCATACTTCGCCATATGAGTTGCTTGATGAAGCAGTTCAAGAACACTTTGCTGTCCATTCATTTACTGATGCTCCTCTCTGCCCCGATGTCCATGATGGACATCGCTTCTATCATGACCTCCGTGTTATAATGAAGGTATGCCTGTCATGGAGCCGTGGGGATGATGCCCCACAACTCTTCTACTGTAGTTCCAAGTGCTTTGGCAATCAGTTGTCCTTGGTAAACGTCTGGAACACGATTACCTGCTTCATAGCGTTGATAACTACGAATTGATATGCCTGCACGCTTGGCTACATCCCATTGCGTGAGTCCCTTTTTCTCACGCTCAAATTTCAATACCTTATTCAAATCACTTCCCTCCTTTGTTTTCTAACATGACCATTTGGACATGTTTCACTATTATACTATCATGACCATTTGGGCATGTCAATAAGATTTTGAAAGGATCTATTGCAATGCCAACCTTGTTAAGTGAACGACTCAACGAGTTGAAAATGAATCGCAATTTGATGCAAAAAGCAATAGCAGATGGTATTCATGTTCCTCTCCGTACGTATCAAAGATACGAATACGGGGAACGTGAACCCAATGCGTCAACGTTGCTCGCCCTGGCCGACTACTTCGATGTCTCCATCGACTACCTCGTTGGCCGTACCGACAACCCCAAGGTCAACCGCTAACCCATCCTGACAGGCATCTGCCCCGCTCTGGCGGGGCTTTTCTTATGCCTGCTCTCAATGTCCATCATGGACATTGAGGGACGTATCACTCCCTTTCGTTCCCCCTTCAGTAGGGATTTTAGTTGCAAATATGGGATATATACCATATAATAGTAATAGAAGAACAGTTCCCTCAGAAAGGATATGTTTCATGCCCGTGTTTCAAATAGATTTTTATACCATGAAAAATGGGGACGAACCTGCAAAAGACTTTCTCCTCTCGTTGCCACCTAAAATGCGTGCCAAAATGCTCCGTACCATTGATCTGTTGGCTCAAAATGGAAATGAGCTACGTGAACCATATTCAAAGCCATTACGCAATGGTATCATGGAACTCCGCGCCAAAGTCGGGTCTGACATCTCGCGTGTATTGTATTTCTTCGTCGTTGGTCAACGTGTTATCTTGACACATGGCTTTATCAAAAAGACAAACAAAACCCCCGTTGCAGAAATCGAACGTGCCATCTCTTATCAGCAAGATTTTTTTGAAAGGTTGGATGAAAATGAGCAGCTATGACAACTTCTTCCAGGAACAGATGCGCGATCCTGAAGTAAAAGCAGAATATGATGCACTGGAACCCGAGTTCTCAATCATCCAGGCAATCATTGATGCTCGTAAAGAAAGTGGCCTTACTCAAAAAGAGCTGGCGTCCCGTACCGGCATTGCACAAGCTGATATCAGTAAGCTGGAACATGGCAATGCAAATCCTTCTCTCCGTACGCTTCAACGACTGGCAAATGGTATGGGCCGAAAATTGAAAATCAGTTTTTGCTAAATTCAAACAGGCATCTGCCCCGCTCCGGCGGGGCTTTTCTTATGCGTGCTTTTCACACTCCTCCTCTTGATTACTGTCTTCCAGCAGTCGATACCATGTATCGGGGAAGCTTAAAGCCACAGCGATACGTTTCGCCACCTGCGGCGAAGGACGGCGTTCACCGTTTTCGATGTAACTGTAATACTGAAAGGTAATCTGGGCTGCTTTAGACACGTCCAGCTGAGACAAGCCCTTCGCCAGACGTATATCTTTCAACCATTTACGCATAATATTCAACTCCTTGTTGATATTCAACATTATGTTTACTTTTATCTTATCTCAACATTATGTTGATGTCAACACATTTTGTTGAAAAACTTCGTTGTTTCAACTTTTTGTTGATATAATGATTCTATGGGGGTGGAGAAAATGATAATGTTGAAAATATTGCGTGAAAAGCACAATCTATCTCAAAAAGAAGTAGCTTTGGTCATCAATAAGTCACCACAAGCTTACAGCTTGTATGAACAGGGAAAACGAGAACCTGACATTGCCACATTGATGAAGCTGGCGGACTATTATAAAATTACAGTAGACGAATTGTTGAATCATGTCCCCGTCAAAAAGGAAGACAAATCTCACTCCACAAGTACAGAGACAGAGCCGCGCCTTCTTTTAGCGGAAAAGCAATTGATCCACCGCTACCGTCAGTTGAATCCGACAAGACAATCTGCCCTGCGTGATTTTGTCAATTATCTCTATATACAGGAACAGCAAGACCGCAAAGAACAAGAGGGCGCGTGATCTTGCACATCGTCAAGAAAACAAAAAAGCTGCCTCCGCAGTAGGGTGGCAGCTAAGGTGCTGAAAAGAGAGGATGAATCACATGGTGAAGGAAAGAATTCGACAATTTGGATCAGAAGACTTCCGTCGTGCGGTCAGCAATCTGAGCTTCGTCAAGGCTAGGAACTTTAATGGCGAATGGCGTTGGAATATTGACCTGGAGAAAATAGACAATGCCGAAATCCAGAAGAAGCTGGCGGGATTCCCTGAAGACGATGTGCAGCATTGGAAAAATCTGCTCAATAAATTGCTGCGAGAATCGGCTTCTGCAACAGCTCCTCAACTCGTACAAGAAAAGCCTGTTGTCTACCAGGCTACAACTCCGGCAGGATCTTCAGCGGACTCATTTGATGCCTTCATCCAGAAGATTGCCGACCAACAGCATGACGATTCTACGGTCTATACAGTCATCGGCGACATCATCAATGGGTATACATGCAAAGACGGCTCATTCCTGTTTACCATGCTCGATCATCATAACGATAAACAAACGATAGACTTATTCTTGCCAGTTAAACTTCTGGGAAAAGAAAACACGCTCAGTCTCTGGAACAATATGCGGGTTAAGGTATCTGGCAAGGCTTGCTTCAATTCTTTCCATGCCAATATAAAATTGAATGCGTATTCAATCGAAAGACTGGGTATATGCTCGCGTCAAAAAGAGCAGGAAGAATATAAAAAAGTGTGTACGCCCTACCGCCGCTCGTTGCAGGAGCAATGGAAATTTACCATCGACAATATCACAGATGTCGGTCTGATCACTGGCGGCTCTGAAAATAGCCCCATCCAAGGGGCCAGCGACTTCATTAAACGGCTAAATAAGAACCTGCGAGATCCCCAGCACCTTCACATAGAGTATGTCAAGATGTCAGATATCGAGGAAATCATATCTGCGTTGGATCGGCTGAATGCAGCTAAAACTTGTCAGGTCATTGCCATCGTCCGTGGCGGCGGTTCTCCAGAATCCCTGGCCTGTTACTCCAATCCGCAGCTGGTAAAGGCCATTTATGAGAGTCCTATCCCCGTAGTTACTGGCATCGGACATAATTCAGATGATTTGTTATGCAAACAGGCAGCCCGCTACAATGGCCAAACACCGACCGGTGCAGCCGATTTCATCAACCGCCAGTACTGCCTCCAGTACAACCGCCAGCGCGATCGCTATCAGGCAAAAATGGAATATCGTCGCATAAAGGCCAATGCTACGAAAGACGATCTGCTTGCTGAGAACGATGTACTGATGACAGAATTGCAGTTTGTACAGCAAGAGAACCAGCTGCTCCAGCAAAAAATCGATGAACTCAAGCATCGGAGCTTCATCAGCCGACTCTTCAATCTAGGATGAGTCTCACGTACTGCAAAATGAAACGCCCCACGGTTGATACCCGTGGGGCGTTTCATTTTGTGGCTAATCAGGCCACAACTTTCTATTCAACATTCTTCAAATTTTACTTTATACTGATTAAGCTGACTTGGAGATAGATATTTATCATTCTGGAGACGGCCTATCACAATTCCTGCGTTTACTCCAATGTTCTTTGCAAATTCGTTGATAGAGAAAATCGAAAAATTACATTGCTGAATAAAATGCAACAATTCTTTGTGAGGAATAAGTATTTCTGCCGCCATTGAATCAGCAGCATGTTCATCTTCACGTGAAGTACCTTTTGGCAGATAAATATGCCCTAAAATCACATGCGCTAACTCATGAAATAAACTAAACCAAAAGCGATCTGCATACTTTCCTCTCAAGGATATCCCAATCACAATTTTCTTGGTATTGTTATCATAGAATGATATTCCGTGTAAAAACGATCCTTCCAGTTTAGGCAAAAACACTAATGCTATGCCACAAGAACGCAATATTTCTGACAAGTTTGTTTCAAAATCCAATACTCTATGTGTCGTAAGTGAACGAATTTCTTTTAGCTTATGTTTCAGCCTTTCAGCCTGAAATGGAGCTACTTCAATTTCACGTGATTTAATTTTTGCATATTGAGCCAGAGTCAGCATAGAATACGTACTTTTTTCTGTATTAGATAAGCGTCTGCACGCAACTGGCATAAGATCTTTATTTTGTACAAAATGCAGATTACTCACTTCAAAAAATTTACATAAATTTGTCACTCGTTCACTGTTTTTTCTTGTTGGTGGAACCATCCCCCATTTAGCTATTTTATTATAAGGATATTTAGAAGCTAACTGCTCCTCCTCATCAGCATCTAGCTCTTTCTTTGCTTTTACAAGCTTTTCCTGATAAATCGCTTCTAAATTATTCCAAAAACGTGCAGGCAAGCCAAGAACTAATTCTAACCGCTCCGCCATCTCTGGAGTTAAATGCACATCTCCATTCATAAGTTTACTGACGTGCTTTTCAGAAAGACCCATACGGCTAGCAAATTCCTTTTGGGTCATGCCACGATCATCAAGCTGTTCTTTTATTGTAGCTCCAGGAGGTGTTGCAATATAACTCTTGCTCTCCAACATGACCATCACTCCCTATCAAGATTAATGATAATCCACTATTTCTTGTATTTCAGCAATTTGAATATCTATTCCATGCTTAACAAAGACCAAACGATATGGATGCACTAAATCCATAGCATATTGCCCATTACGATCACCATGAAGAGGATGACATCGCCCAATATGATAGCGTATTAGTTCTTCCACTGTTGACGTTGCAGTAATTTGATCAATTCGCAATTGAATCTTCCTCGCCATCTCTTCTCCATACTCTTTACGTGCGGCATCAGCATTGGTACACACCTTGTCTATGGCTTTGTTTTTATATTCAATCTCCAACGCTTCACCTCATTTACCTATTAGGTTAATTCAATCATACCATACATCTATAGGATATTCAAGGGAATTATTTACCTAACAGGTTAATATACATGAATAGATAAGAGGATGTCCAAGATGGACATCCTCTCTCTTGTATATCAACGACTATGGGTTGGCTCTTCTTGCTCAGGCGTAGAACGGCCTGTCTCTTCTTGTGCTTTCAGCAGGGCCGCGATCTTGATGTCCGATAGGATTGCTCCGACCTGGGCAGACTGACGGCTGCTGAAGAGCGTATGGATCTCGCGCACAAGCCGATGGGCAATCATTTCCCGGAAAACATCCTTCCGGCAATGGTCGATGGCACGCACTACGTCGGCAGGAACGCTCTTGATGATGGAATCCTTGTCCCCTGCTTTCCGGATGGTGTTCTTCACGTTCTGTAATCGCTGTAGGTACTCGGTCTTTCTCATTCCGGCAAAGAGCTTCGCCATCTGCTCCAGCTGGTTGATGCGCCAGATATTGTAGGATGCATGAGATCCGGTCGGCAGGGCCAGATCTGGCTTCTTTTCAATCAAATCCAGATAGACATCAGCAGCTTGGATACTGCCATACTGCTCTACGCCATAAGAGATGGCCTGGTCGATGAAGAATTCCGTATTGTCGATGATGTTCTGCTCATCAATCACGGCTTCTGCTTCATCGGCATTCAGATTCGCAAGATCAGCCAACTGATTGAGATCAGACGGCGTGATCTGATGCACGGCAATCTTCAAAGCCTCATCCTCAATGCCTTCTGCGTCCGTCCTACCACTATCTTCCATGCTATAGAAAATCATGCCGTAGGCTTCCGGGAAGTCCTCGTCGCTCATGTAGGCTGCGCCCTCTGAAATGGTATCTTCGTCGAGACGCGGCGGCATTTGCTGAAGAATATCACGCGATAAGTTATCCGCCGTGATAGTTTCATAAAAGGCCGGAGCCTCTTGACTCGGGCCGAAGTCCGCCAGATGATTGTCCAAGGCACTCTGGATGGCGTTGCAGTCCTCGTTGAAGGCTTTCCAACCCCAATATCGGTTTTCGCTGTACGTTCCGTCCAGGAGAAAATTCTCTTGCTTTATGCTCTTGACCTTGATGAACGCCTGCTGTAGATTCATCCTTACCTCTCCTTGCTCTCTTCCTTTGCTGCGACAAGCCCTTTATCCTGTAGATACTTGTCGGCCTGATTCTTCCAGGCCGTACACTGCTGCACGACGGCTTCCTTCGTCACGCCCTGGCTGCCGAGGAACTGGAACAAGCCTGCTTTGGACACAGGATCACGATCCATCAGCACGGCTGCTGTAATAGGCATGTCCAGGTTCTTGTTGGGCTGCTGGTCGTCGGGCTGTTTCTCCGGGAGCGGCGAGCTGATGGCTGCGATTTTCAAGTCCGTAAACGCCTTGCCTACGGCCTCTGCATTATATCCTGCTGCCATGGCAGAATCCGCTAATGCCTGGACAGCGCGCTCGCTCGTTTCCGGATTCAGGAGCTGCTGAACCGATATGGCATTGGCAGCCTCCTGCTTCACAGGACTCTCTTTAGCCGGTTCCTTCACTTCCTGCTTTTCCTGATTCTCCTGCTTTTGGGGAGCTTCTTCTGGCTGATTACTGGCCTCTGCCTGCTTGGCCTCCGCTTTCTGCTTGGCCAGCGGCGAGAGATTCAGAATGGCATTCCTGCGTTCGGTAAGGGCCGCAATACCTTTATCAAAGACTCCGGCAATACGCCTCAGGCCCTTGTCTGCCTCTGCGTATGCTTTCTGCCTGAACGCTTCACATGCGCGATGCGGAGCCTCTTTGATGTTCTGATACACGTTATGAACAGACTGACGTGCGGCCTGATAGAAGCTGCGGTGTTCCTGTGTCGGCTCTTTTTGAGCAGACTTCCTGGCTCCCTCTGCCTCACGCAGATAGTCAGCACCAGCCATCATGCATTTCATCATGGCATCCGGAGAGAAGTTGACCATGATTCGCTGCATCATCTCCAGCTGCTCCCGCATGGCAGCCATTTCCTGCTGCATGGTGCGGTCTCGCTCCATGAGTTTCTGATAAGCATCCTTAAAGAAGCTGTCTGCCTGCTGGATGGATGCTGCGGTGCGCTGCCGTGCTTCCTGTTTGACATCTGCCGGTTCCTGCTGCTGGTAGCTGGCATTCATCTTCTCCATGTTCTCGATGATCTGCTGGTGCTGCGGCTGAAATGCCTTCCACGTCTCCGGCTGCGGCCCTTCCAGCTTTTCTGCTTCCTGGAAGTTCTGGACAGACTCCTGCATCTGTCGCACAGGTTCATCGATTTCTTCGAACTCCTCCGACGGCATCAGTTCTTCCGCATCAGCCACTAGGCTATTCATGTAGCTGTCGTCATAGTAGGCGTTTGCATCCTGCATATCCTGCTCTTCTGCCTCATTACGCTTTTTTGTATCTGGCATAAGGCATTGCCCCTTTCTGATAATCCAATGATGAACTTCATGGTTCTATCTTACCAAGGGCAGTCTTTTTTCGAGCATCATTTTATTTCACACACCACAATATATGGTATCATATTGATTACGCATCCAACATATTGTATAATAAAGATAAGCAAAGCCACGATAAGCCGGAAAGCGGCGTATCTCGAATACTGTCTTCGGAAGTGTTGAGACGTTCTTCGGAACGTCTTTTCCGTGATTCGTGGTTCCTTATACGCGCTTCGGTAACGAAGCGTTTTTTATTTCTCATCTTTTCTTTCAGCAAAGCCACTTCTATAAAGGAAGTGTGATGAGAATGAACCTCCATCAAGAAGAAGGGCAGCGAAAGGCTGCTCTATATATCCGCGTCAGTACGATGTACCAGATTGATAAAGAGAGCCTGCCCCATCAGCGCGAGGAGCTGACGCGCTACGCAGAATATGCCTTGCACATCTCAGATTATGAGATTTTTGAAGACGCGGGCTTTTCCGGAAAGAACACCGATAGACCCGCTTATCAAGAGATGATGGCGCGGATCCGGCAGCATGAGTTCACCCACCTCATTGTCGACAAGATCGACCGGATCAGCCGCAATCTTCTCGACTTCGCTGCGATGTACGATGAATTGAAGAAGCTGGATGTCACATTCATCTCGCGCAATGAACAGTTTGACACGAGTTCGGCCATGGGTGAAGCCATGCTAAAGATCATTCTGGTCTTCGCGGAGCTGGAGCGGCATATGACTTCGGAGCGGGTATCGGCCATCATGGTAGATCGCGCAAAGAAGGGAAAATGGAATGGTGCCAATATCCCACTCGGCTATGACTGGTCGGAGAAGGCGGACTACCCCGTGGAGAATCCGCAGGAGGTCAAGATTGTCCAGATGATGTTCGATATGTATGAGAAGGGCTATAGCTGCAATAAGTTGACGCAGTACCTGAACGATCACGGCATCCGTGGCAAGCGCAACGGCCTCTGGACGACGGCCAGTGTCCGGCAGGTGCTGACGAACCCGTTCTACAAAGGCACGCTCCGCTATAATTACCGTCACAAGGCGCGGGGCTGCATCAAGAAAGAAAGTGAATGGATTGTCATTGAACACAACCATCCGAATATCATCTCAGAAGAACAGTGGGAGCATGTCAACGAGATCTTGAAGTCGCATAGCGTCACGCGGATCCGGAAGAAGCACGACCATGCGTTCAGCGGCCTCCTGACCTGTCTCTGCGGCGGCACGGGAGGCGCACGGCTGGATAAGCCCAGGCAAAACGGAGTACGCCCCTCATACTATGAATGCAACACCCACTGGCGCGTCAGCAAGACGCTCTGCGACAACAACCTGGCCATGAGCGATATGATGATCGGCACGTTCGTCTTTACCTACCTCAAGAACATGATCCGCATCCAGCAGCACATGGATGAAGCCACAACACCAGAAGAAATGGAAGCCGAGTTGCTGAAAGGCGATTGCTTCCGAGATGTTTCCGGCATGGAAAAGGCATCCCTCCAAAAAATCTACGCGGTGTTCTGCAAGAACAGCAATGTGGCCTATCAAGAGGATGATCCACTGCGCTATGATGATCCTGATGTAATCGCTGGAAACCAGGTCAAGGAGCTGGAGAAGAAGCGTCAGGCTCATGAGCGCGCCTTGGAGCGGCTGAACAAGGCATACCTCTACGCAGAGATTGGGTTGTCCGAGAAAGAGTACCTGCAAAACAGGCAAGAGATCATGCAGGCTATCCAGGACATTGACCAGAAGATTCAGGTCATCAAACCCAATAGCAGCAGCGAGGATGACATTGCCTTCCTGGAAGCATCCAGCAATTTCATCATCAAGCAAGAACTCCTTTCAGACGAGCCGATCCAATGGATGGACTTCGCCCTTCATGTCAACGCATCCACCATCCACCAATTCCTATGCGCTATCGTGACAAAGATTGTCTTCTACCAGAGACGCATCCTATCCATCGAGTTCAAGAACGGTGTCGTACATCGCTT
Organism: Mitsuokella apri; assembly: GCF_051886055.1. NCBI lineage: Bacteria > Bacillati > Bacillota > Negativicutes > Selenomonadales > Selenomonadaceae > Mitsuokella > Mitsuokella apri. The sequence goes on from NZ_JBJEXT010000046.1 coordinate 28,054, forward strand.
CTTGTACCGTGAATGATTCACAACATACTTGCAATCACCCCTACATTCGTATATACTATGTATATACGGAGGTGATAGCAATGTTAGCAACGATTTCTAAATGGGGAAATGGGCATGGCATCCGTCTTTCTCGAAAATTGATGGAAGAAGCCAATCTTTCGTCGTCCGATAAGCTGGAAGTTATAGTCAAAGCAGACAAATCTATCATCCTACGCCACGTACCAAAGACAAAAGCGGCTCGCTTTATGGAACTCTTTGGTGACTATAAGGGAGATTGGAAATGCTGCGAAGCCGAAACTGGGCCAGCTGTTGGAAATGAGGTGATTCGATGAATCGATATCCTCATGCGAGGGATATCATCCTTCTTGATTTTGATCCTCAAAGCGGTCATGAAATCAAGAAGAAGCGTCCGGCTCTTGTGATATCTAATGACGCTTTCAACAAATTGACAGGGTTGGCCATGGTGTGTCCCATAACATCTACACATCGAGACATTCCGCTGCACGTATCCTTGGATACACAAACAAATACACATGGTGATATTCTCTGCGAACAAGTCAAGTCGCTGGATTATCGAGCCAGGAATTGGAAGTTTCTTGAACGATGCCCACAAGAGCTATTTGACAAAGCCTTGTTTATCGTAAATGCTATTCTAGGAGAATGAACAACAAAGGCCCTCAGGCATTGCCTGAGGGCCTTTTAGAGTACAGTTGGGATGGCAGATACGGCGGTTACATCGTAGAATCAGCATTCATCTGACAGCCATAGACCAAAAGATAAGCAAATTTATGCAACTTGCCATCTATCATTTTCATAAAATCGCTCCGTCCTTTTTCCTGCATATTTCTATTTGCGAATTCGTAATCAAGACTTTATTTTAGCAAAAATCCTTTTCCTTGTCCATGACTTCCTGCATGCCAGTCTCCGGCAGTTCCTCGCAAAGCAAAGCAAAAATGGAGCCGCACTTCAGCAGCTCCATTCTTCCGGCTTCTATATCAAAATCAAAGTTTGGCAATCTTATGCAGCGTTTCGATGATGAGGTCAACCTGTGGTTTGACCGTGGCGAGCACGAGGTGTTCATTCGGACTGTGAATGTCCTTTGTCGTCACACCGATGGAAACCATATCGAGCTTTGGATTCTTGCGGAAATGCCAGCCGCACTCAAGGCCTGCATGGATGGTCTCGACCTTCATGGGTTTGCCGTTCTGCTCAGCAAATGTCTCGGCGACAATCTTAGCGAGACGGCTGTCCTTGTTTTCCTTCCAGCCTGGGGACTGTGTGCCGATATGAGCCGTGAAGCCCGTAAGTGCTGCAACAGTCTCAGCGTACTGGCGGAATTCGTCGAGCTTCTGGTCAATGGCCGAACGCGGGAAGAACTGGATTTCTACCTCATCCTCGCTCATATTGACGACACCGAGGTTCGCACTCGTCTCAACGAGCCCCGGAATGACCGAAGACATCGAGTAAACACCCGTATGCAGGATGGTCAGCAGGCGCAGAAGACGCTGCGTGTCACCAGCCTTGAGCACGTTCTGCGGGGCTTCGATGCTCGTCAGCGGCACGAGAATCTGCGGCTCGACATTGCCGTACATCTGCATAAAGCGTTCTTGCTGGTCCTTGATGACAGTCTCAATATCTTCCTTGGCAATGTCCGTGACAAATACGGCTTTGGCATCATTTGGAATGGCATTGCGCGCCTTGCCGCCCGTCAGGGAAGCAAGCTCAATCTCGCCCTTCTTGGCAAGCTCCGTCAAAATCATGGCAAGCGTGCGGATGGCATTGCCGCGGCCATCACCGATGCGTTCGCCCGAATGGCCGCCGCGCAGACCTTTGACCTCAATCTGCCAGGCAGCCGACGTTTCCGGGTCCACGCGTTTGAGCTCACGCGTGAAATCAAGGTCCACACTGCCGGCGCTGCCGACCGTCAGTTCATCATAATTCTCACTGTCACAGTTGATGAGGAACGACGCATCCTTGAGATGGTCAGCCGAAAGGCGGATGGCACCCGTCATGCTCTGTTCCTCATCGGTCGTGACAATCAGGCGCAGCGGACCGTGGTCCTTGGCCGTCTTCATGATATAGATGGCCTCTGCCACGCCGATGCCGTCATCCGCGCCAAGGCTCGTGCCCTCGGCCGAAAGGAATTCATCCGTGCGCACAAGCTTGATGGGGTCTTTGAGTGGGTCGTAAGCATAGCCTTCCTCAGCTACGCAGACCATATCCATATGGCCCTGCAGGATGGTGAGCGGAGCCTGCTCGAAGCCGGCCGACGCCTTCTTGTCCGCGATGATGTTGTTGGCCTCATCCTGCGTGACCGTAAAGCCAAGCCCCGTCAAATAATCCTTCAAAAAGTCGCTGACGGCCTTTTCATGACCGGATTTGCGCGGAATGGCCGCGAGTTTGGCAAACTCCGCGAGCACGCCTTCGAGTATGGTATCTTTTTCTGCATCATTCTGTTTCATCTGCAATGCCCCTTTTCACACAACATAAAACAGCCTGCCTCACGAGGCAGGCTGGCATGAATCCATGGCTAAACCGGACCGATATTAATCATTAATCCTTGAGTGCTTCTGGCATAGCCTCAGCTACATCGACACCTTCCGGCGCATAGAGCACAATCTGCTCTGAGATGCGTTTGGCACAGCCATTGACAATATAGCAGGCACCGTTGACAAAATCGCAGATACGGCGCTGGTCCTCTGCGGCAACACGCTCGTAGTTGACTACAACAGCTTTGCCGCCCTTGAGGTTATCCGCAATATCCGTGACCTGGTCAAAATTCTCCGGTACATAAATCTGTACGCGAAGCTCCGGCACTCTCGTCGTATGAACCGTCAGCTGGGGACGCGATGCCTTCGCCTTGGCGCGGTAAGAAGAATCATATTCCGACTCTGGGCGCTGTACATAGATAGAGCTGCCGCCCGAAACCTTGTACTCTTCCGTCGCAGAAGCAGCTGCTGCTTTCTTTGCAGTCGTCTGCTGGACTTTTTTCTGGTCCACAGCAGCTTCATTCTCTTCTACTTCTACGTCTTCCCAAGGCATCAGCACATCAAGCAGACCCTGGAACTTGCCCTTGATCTTATCTACACCGCTCATAACATCTCGTCCTTCCACCTGAATTCATATCAAAACAGTTCATTATATACAAACATATGTAAAAAACTGAATTTAACTATCAACATGATACCACATCCTGCAAAAGATGTAAAGCCAGAAGCTCCTATGTCCATCGGCACGCCCATCACATTTTGCAGGCAGCAAACATTCTGGGCTGACTTCGACATCATGCACGGATGATGACGCAGCCGCGCTGTTTTTTTGCTTCGTAAAGGGCTTTGTCGGCCTTCTCGAGCATATCCTGCAGGCGTCCTTGGCCGTAGGTGCCGCCGATACTGATTGACAGGTGAAGCTGCGGATAGTCGGGTACTGTCAGCTCTCTTACGGCCTCGCAGATTTCGTCGAGTTTCCTTGCAAAGACGTCCCGCGGGATTTCCTCGAACGCCAGCAGGAATTCGTCGCCGCCGTAGCGCAGCAGGATATCGGTCTTGCGGATGCACGAGTAGATGGCGCGTGCGACCGACCAGAGCGCCTTATCGCCGGCCTTGTGCAGCCACGTGTCATTGATTGTCTTGAAGCGGTCGACATCGATCATCGCGACGGCCTGCACCGGCATGCCCGCCACCTGCTCGTCGTAATAGCGGCGGTTCTTGACCTGTGTCAGCGAGTCGTTGAACATCTGCTCGTTGTAGCGCGTGATGCGTTTGACGAATTCGTTCTTGCCGTAGGCCCCGACGAGCGTATCGCTGCTTAAGTGCAGGATATTCTCGAGCACGTAGGACTTTCCCTCAATCTGCAGATAGTCCGACACGACGAGATACGCCTCATCGTCAATAAACTCGAATTTCGAAGCCTTCTTCTGCGTCGTCAGAGCCTTCATGGAGATGCAGTTGCAGCAGCGCGCATTCTTCTTCCAAAGGCAGTAGCAGTAATCCTGTTCCGGCGTCAATTCGCCCATGAGGCTGCATTGAAAGGCACGGTTCGTCATGGGATCCACGACGCGGACGACGTCAAAAACCGTCCGGAGCTCCTTGATGCGCCTCACGAGCCCCAGCCGCGTCAGGCCCTTATCTGCCTCTTCTCGTTTAGTCATGAACACATTCCTCTTCCTCTTTCTGAGCAGACCTATAGTTCATCTTGTTTTGATAAAGAGCAAGCAAATCCGCGAGCGGCAGGGGCTTGCTGTAAAGATAGCCCTGCTGCTTCGTGCAGCCGCACTGCCGCAGAAATTCGGCTTGCTCCTCGGTCTCGACGCCCTCGGCGACCGTCTCGATGCCGATTTTCTTCGTCAGTTCAATGACGCATTCGATGACGTAGCGGCTGATTTTATTCTGGCCGAGACGGCGAATGAATTTCATATCGAGCTTGAAGAGCTCAAAGGGGTACTCGTCAACGATGTTCAGGGAAGAATACTCGCTGCCAAAATCATCGAGCCAGACCGTAAAGCCCGCCTTGTGAAAATCATCAATGACGCTTCTAAGAAGCTCGGGGTCCTGCCCAAGCGCCCGCTCCGTGATCTCGATTGTAATGTATTTTTTGTCGATGCCGGCCTCTTTGAGACACGTCTCGATTTTCTCCCGCATCTGGCAAGACCGGAAATCGTTCAGCGACAGATTCAGAGAGACCGGCACGAGCTTGATGCCTGCCTCCCGTTTCGCCTTCATCGCCTTGATGATGAACTTAATCATATAGAGGTCGAGCTTGAAAAGAAGGCCCGCATCCTCGAGCACGGGGATAAACTGATTCGGCGGGATCATGCCCCTCGTCGGCGAAATCCAGCGCGCGAGGGCCTCCTCGTCCGTGATTTCACCGGTCTCCGAGTCGACGATTGGCTGGAAATACGCCTGAATCCAGTCATTGTGCAGGGCTTCCCTGAAGTGGTTGAAGACGTACTCCTTTTGGGCCGTCTGCTCGTGCAGCTCACTGTTGTAATAGACGTGATGCATGCGGAACGAGCCGCGCTCGGAGTCGCAGGCAATCTTCGCGCGGTCGCAGGCCGTCGCCGTCGGGACGCTTTCAAAAGAGTCCGCATAGATGCCGACGCGCAGCGGCAGCACATTGCCATGGTTGACCTTCTTCAGTTCGTCAAAGAGGGTATCGAGCTGTGCCTTCAGCATAAAACTGTCGGTAAACGCCGCAAAATGGTCGCCCGAAAAACGCCCCGCCTGCTCCGTGCCAAACGTCCTGCGCAGCAGCTTGCCAAACTCCCGCAGGAGTGTATCACCGGCCGTAAAGCCGTGGCGGTCGTTGAAAATCTTCATATTGCTGAAGTCCATGTAGAGGATGACGGGCTCTTTGTTCTCGAGGTAATACTGCTTTTTCCCCTCTTCGGCGAGCTGCAGAAAGTACGTCATATTCGGCAGGCCCGTCAAATCGTCGTAGCGGTTCTGCCGCGCCATGACGCCGATTTTGATATTCTCCGTGATGTACGAATGCATCATCTTTTCCACGCGGGACTTGTCGCCGGCCATATCCTGCGTCTCGTCCATATACCAGACAACGAAGAGATTATCCTTGCCCTGCAGATGGATGCGCCTGCCGTCCGCATGAATGATATGATAATCTTTTTGCTCGCTGGTCTTATTGCGGTAGACAGCACTGTACTCTTCCCCATTCGCCACGAAATCGTAAGCGAGGTCCGAGATGCGCGCGACATCGTCGGGATGGGCGTCGCGGTACATATCGCGGTCCAGCAGCTGCACGGCCTCTTCATACGATTTGAGACAAAAAAGGTCGAGAAATCCCTTGGAAAGGGCTACCGTCTTGACCTTCTGCTCGGCAAATTCATATATAGCAAACGGTACCGGCGAAACCTTGACCGCCTCTTTCAACATATCGGGTAAACGAAACCGATTCATACTGATATCCCCTCTTTGCCTATGGCATTCATGCGTGAACGTACTCCCGCCTATAGTATTTTCCATTCAACTTGCGCTTCTATTTTTCAAGTATGTTCCGCACTCTCTTTTGCAGCTCCGGCACAACATCTTCTTCAAACCACGGATTCTTCCTCAGCCAAATATTGTTTAAAGGACTCGGATGCACAATGGGGAAATATTGGGGCAGATAGTCATGGAACGCTTTTACCGTTTCCGTAAGATTCTTCTTCTCTTTCCCTTTGAGATAATAACGAACAGCATAGCCGCCAATCAAAACAGTCAACTGAATGTTCGGCATCATGCTGCGCAGTGCTTTGTGGTATTCTTTCGCAATAAAGGCACGCGGCGGCAGATCACCTGTCTTCGCTTTTCCCGGATAATAAAAATCCATTGGCATAATGGCGATATCCTCGGAATAAAACGTATCCCGACTAATCCCCAGCCACTCCATCAAACGTTCTCCGGATTTATCGTTAAACGGAATCCCTGTCTCCTCAACTTTTTTACCCGGTGCCTGACCGATAATCAAAATCCGCGCTGACGGGCTGCTTTGGAATACTGGTAAAATACCGCGCTCTGTATATGACCGGTTCCGTTCATCCTCTTTTAATTTTTGTACAAACTCTTCTAACTTATCCACCTGTATACTCCTTCATTAGGATTTTGACATCAATACTACTGTCTCAACGTG
>NZ_JBJEXT010000047.1:0-34220 GCF_051886055.1 Mitsuokella apri
CAGCTGACGGCATCCGCATCCAGTACGGCGGCAGCGTCAAGCCGGCTACGATCAAAGATCTCATGAAACAGCCGAACGTCGATGGCGCCCTCGTTGGCGGTGCTTCGCTCAAGGCTAAGGACTTCAGCGAGATCGTAAACTACTGATTGTTTTCCTTTAAAGGGAGTAGTATTCTACAATGGCAAAAATCAAACATGCACCGGTCGCTCTCATCATCATGGATGGCTGCGGCCTCGGTGGCAAGCTCGACAAGAGCAATGCGGTAGAAGCTGCGAAGACTCCGGTCCTCGACGGCCTCATCGCAAATTATAACTCGAGTCATCTGCAGGCTTCCGGCGAATTCGTCGGCCTGCCGGATGGTCAGATGGGCAACTCGGAAGTCGGTCATACGAACATCGGTGCCGGCCGCCTCGTTTACCAGCAGCTCACGCGCATTACGCGTGACATCAAGAACGGCGACTTCTTCAAGAACGAAGTCCTCGTCAAGAGCATGCAGGACGTAAAAGCAAATGGCGGTGCACTGCATCTTCTCGGCCTTGTTTCCCCGGGCGGCGTACACAGCTACCAGGGTCATCTCTACGCACTGCTCGAGATGGCAAAACAGCAGGGCATTGAAGAAGTCTATGTCCATGCTTTCCTCGATGGCCGCGATGTGCCGCCGCAGAGCGCACAGCCGTACCTTGAGGAACTCGAGGCAAAATGCAAGGAAATCGGCGTAGGCAAGATTGCCACGGTCGCCGGCCGTTATTACGCCATGGACCGCGACCATCGCTGGGACCGCGAGCAGAAGGCATATGAGGCCATTGCTCACGCAGAAGGCGTGGTCGCCGATGATCCGGTGGCGGGCCTCAAGGCAAGCTACGAGAACGGTGTCAACGATGAGTTCGTCGTGCCGTTTGTCGTCAAGGGCTATGAAGGCATGAAGAACGGCGATGGCGCTATCTTCTTCAACTTCCGTCCGGACCGTGCACGTCAGCTCACGCATGCTTTCGTTGACAAAGAGTTCGATGGTTTTGAGCGCGATGAGAATCTTCACATCCCGTTCACGACGTTCTCGCAGTACGAAGATGGCATGAATGCTGCTGTCGCTTTCCCACCGGAGCACATCGACAAGACTCTCGGCGAGATCATTCAGGACAACGGCCTCACGCAGCTCCGTATCGCTGAGACGGAGAAGTACGCACACGTTACGTTCTTCTTCAATGGCGGCGTCGAAGAGCCGTACAAAGGCGAAGACCGCATCCTCGTTCCGAGTCCGAAAGTCGCTACTTACGACCTCAAGCCGGAAATGAGTGCTGTCGAAGTCACGGATAAGGTTTGCGAGGCCATCCGTTCCGAGAAATACGACTTCATCATCCTGAACTATGCAAACTGCGACATGGTTGGTCATACGGGCGTCTTCCCGGCAGTTGTCAAGGCTGTTGAGACGGTTGATTCCTGCGTTGGCCGCTTCGTGGCAGCCATCAAGGAAGTCGGCGGCGAGGTCTGCATCACGGCTGACCACGGCAATGCCGATAAGATGATGGACTACGTCAACAACCAGCCGTTCACGAAGCACACGACGAACGCTGTGCCGTTCATCGTGGTTTCGGACCGTGTCAAGTCCGTCAAGGACGGCGCTCTCTGCGATATCGCACCGACGCTTTTGACGCTGGCTGGTCTTGAGATCCCGAAAGAAATGACGGGCAAGAACCTCGTAGAGCTTTAATGGCGAGATAGAGGCAGCATTCCCCTGAGCAGGGAAAAGGGCAGGTCTCCTGCCCTTGATGCTGACTCCATGGAGAATGCACCTCAGTATTATATTTTAGAAAAGAGAGGAATACGAACAATGATTGCTTATTCACAGAAAGTGGAAGACATGGCATGCGTAACACAGGAAGTACATCATGGTGCTGCCCCGATTCCTGAAGAAGGCAAATGGGTAAAATCCAAGAACGTCCAGGACATCAGTGGTCTGACCCATGGTGTTGGCTGGTGCGCTCCGCAGCAGGGTGCCTGCAAACTGACGCTGAACGTCAAAGACGGCATCATCCAGGAAGCTCTCGTTGAGACGGTTGGCTGCTCGGGCATGACGCACTCCGCTGCTATGGCTGCTGAAATCCTTCCGGGCCTCACGGTTCTCGAAGCACTCAACACGGACCTCGTTTGCGATGCAATCAACACGGCTATGCGCGAGCTGTTCCTGCAGATCGCTTATGGCCGCAGCCAGACGGCTTTCTCCGATAACGGTCTGCCGGTCGGCGCTGGCCTCGATGACCTCGGCAAAGGCCTCCGCAGCCAGGTCGGTACGCTGTATGGCACGCTCAAGAAGGGCCCGCGTTACCTCGAACTCGCAGAAGGCTATGTCACGAAACTGGCTCTCGACAAAGAAGGCCGCATCATCGGTTACGAAGTCGTACAGCTCGGCAAAGTCATGGAAGCTGTTCGTGCCGGCAAAGATGCCAACGAGGCTATCAAAGCTAACACGAGCACGAAGGGCCGCTTCGCTGACGGTGTTAAGTTCATCGATCCGCGTGAAGAGTAATCTCTTTGCGTAACGAGATTCCGAGTTTCAAGGTAAAAGGAAGGAATGAATAGAATGTCATTATTCGAAGGCTATGAGCGCCGTATTGATAAAATCAACGAAGTCTGCAAACAGTATGGTCTGGCTTCCATTGAAGATGCTAAGAAAGTCTGCGACGAGAAGGGCATCAACCCGTATCAGATCGTAGAAGATCTCCAGCCGATCGCATTCGAGAATGCAAAATGGGCTTACACGCTTGGCGCTGCTATCGCCATCAAGAAGGGCTGCAAGAAGGCTGCTGATGCTGCTAAAGCGATCGGCGAAGGCCTGCAGGCTTTCTGCGTACCGGGTTCTGTTGCTGACCACCGCAAAGTTGGTCTCGGCCACGGCAACCTCGGCGCTATGCTTCTCTCGGAAGAAGCTGGCTGCTTCGCTTTCCTCGCTGGCCACGAATCCTTCGCAGCTGCAGAGGGCGCTATTGGTATCGCTAAGACGGCTAACAAAGTTCGTAAGAACCCGCTGCGCGTCATCCTCAACGGCCTCGGCAAAGATGCTGCTCAGATCATCAGCCGCATCAACGGCTTTACGTATGTCGTAACGGATTATGATTTCAAGGCTAACAAGCTCAACATTGTTGAAGAAATCAAATACGGTACGGATCCGGAGCGTGCTAAGGTTAAATGCTACGGCGCTGATTCCGTTCAGGAAGGCGTTGCCATCATGGAGCACGAAGATGTTGATATCTCCATCACGGGCAACTCCACGAATCCGACGCGTTTCCAGCATCCAGTTGCCGGCTGCTACAAGAAAGCCTGCGTTGAAAAGGGCAAGAAGTACTTCTCCGTTGCATCGGGCGGCGGCACGGGCCGTACGCTTCATCCGGATAACATGGCAGCCGGCCCGGCTTCCTATGGTATGACGGATACGATGGGCCGTATGCACAGCGATGCTCAGTTCGCAGGTTCTTCCTCCGTTCCGGCACACGTTGACATGATGGGCCTCATCGGTGCAGGCAACAACCCGATGGTCGGCATGACCGTTGCTGTTGCTGTTGCTGTACAGGAAGCAATGAACAAATAATTCGCACGGCGAATTTTGCATAGGGTATGGAAGTCAAAAGACTTTCATCAGGCAGCAGAAAGACCGCAGTCCAAAAGGACTGCGGTCTTTTGCTGTCTTTTTTTACGAATGTTTATGACGCGTGCGGTGGTGCAGAATTTTCTGCTGGTACATCAGGCTGTCGGCACGTGCAAGAACTGGGTCTATATTGTCGATTGGCGTGGTCGCAAGAGTCCAGCCGAGGGCAATGCTGATCTTGGCGGCCGCAAAATGTTCGTTGAGTTTCTGCTCAATGGCCTTGGCACTTTGTTCGTCACGGGCTTCATAGAGCATGAGAAATTCATCGCCGCCCATGCGGAAGACGTTGTTTTCGCCGCCGACATGCACGAAGACGGCAGCAGCGGATTGTATCAGCCGGTCGCCGGCTTCATGCCCCTGCGTGTCGTTCGTTTCCTTAAGGCCGTTGAGGTCGCCGAAGAAAAAGGCGTAGCAGCGGTCTGCGGGCAAGGCGCTGATGCGGTCGAGCAGTCCGCGGCGGTTCATAATGCCGGTGAGCTGGTCGACCTTGCTGAGGTGTTCAAGACGCTTCATCATATCGCGGTTGCGCAGCAGAATGGCGAGAAAGCGCGTCAGCGTGGAGAGCAGCAGCGCGGCATCATGGATATGCTCAGGGGCTGGATTGACGGCCTCGACAAAGCCCAAAGGCTGCCCGTCGAGTATGAGGCGGGATGCGACGAGCTGACGGATGCCCGGCAGATGCGGCGCATAGTCTGGATGTATGTTCCAGAAGGCATCGAGGTCCGGCAGGGAAATCGTCTGTTTTTGGGCAAACAGATTGAAGAGAGGCCAGAGCTCGGTGCGGGGAATGGCAGGAAAGTCGGAAGGCAGGTCTTTAGCTTTGTCCCCAGTCCAATGATAGGTAACCTGTACATTGCTGTCCTGCTCTTCGATGATCAGCATGCGTTCGGCATGCAGCTGCTGGCCGATGCGGGCCAGAATCCTTTTGATGCCGTCTTCCGGATTGAGCTCGTACATGCCGAGGCGGATGGCGTCATTGATGGATGCTTCGCGGAAAAGCGTTTCCTTGACATGAGTATCCCGATGGATGTAATCCGCAAGATTGAGGATTCTGGTGAACTGGCAGTTTCGTCCCTGATAGCTGATGATCGTATCCTGCAGCAGAAAGTCCAAGCCGGCAATTGGATTGTGAAAGACGCGTTTATGCGCATGCCCGTAGCTCAGCTGCGGCCGCACGCAGTCTTCGCATGGCGCCGTCAGCCCTGCCATGAGCGCATAGCATTTTTCTCCTTTGCAGGGAGCATCCGGTGCCAGATGAAGGCTCCTGCGCATGGCCGGATTGCAGTAAAGTACGTCATATGTTTCCAAATCGGTGATGACGATGCCATCGGCCGTATTCTCAAAGAGCTCGTAGGGAAAATGAATGGACGGAGCAGCGGCTGCTGATTTTGGCAGGTGTTCATCTTTTCTTTTTAGGCATTTGGTCTCTTCAAGGAATACCATGATGCCGATGATTTTTTCCTGCTGGTAAATGGGATACTTTGATGCATAAACGTAATAGAGTTTCTGCCGGAAGATCACGGTTTCTGCGGCATGCTCGATTGCCTTGCCCGCATACATGACATTTTCTTCTTTTTGCAGCCGGCCCTTGACATCAAGGGAAATGCCGACTTCCTGAGCGGTCTTGCCGATAATACAGGCTTCGTCCGCAAGACCGAGCCAGTTCAGATAGGCTCTGCTGGCACCGAGAAAGCGGTGCTGACGGTCTTTCCAGAAAAACTTACTTTTGGTATGATGGAGAAACGTCTGCCAGAAGACATGCTGCAGGCCGGAGTCCGGCGGCGTAAAGAGATTTTGTTCCATACCGTACGATTTAAGCATCTCAAGGATGAGCTGCTGACGGTCGGGCAGATGGTCGAGAGGATTTTTCGTCAAATATATCAGGACATCCTTGGCAGGTGACTTGACCATGACGATACCCGTAAAAAACAGCCAGTCAAAGCTGCCATTGGTGCGCAGCATGCGGAACGGTGCAGATACTTCAGAACAATGGGAATCAGAGGCTGCCTCATAAAAATTGTCCTTCTTAAAAAGCTCTCGGAAGCGCTGGCGGTCGGATGGATGAATGTAGCGGCTGGCAAAGACAGAAAGGGCCTCATCGATATGGGGGATGCTCATGCCTGCCTTATACTGCGGCGAAACGCTTTCGATGATATCGAGAGTATCGTACTGCATATCCAAATACCAGAGTCCTTCAAATGTCAGGATGATATTGCGCACGATTTGGTCAAAACGTCTGGACTCCCTGTCTTTGACGGCCTCATCAATGCTGATATTGTAAAGTTCTGCGCGGTGGATGGCCTTTTGTCCGACTTGGGCAATGGTCTTTAGATTGACACGCAGATACTGCCCGTTATCGACATACGTCATGGATTCCGACTGGCCGCTCTGTTTTGCTTTGTTGATGAAACGGCGGAATTTATGGCGCATGGGAAAGTCCGGTGCACTGAGAAAGTAGTTGCTGTCCGAGAGGTTCTTGGTGCCAATGCTGTTGAGTGTTTTGAGGTAAGCGGAATTGCACTGCAGGATGCGTATATTCTCATTGTCATCGTAGACGATGGCCACGGGCAGGGCACGGCTGATGTCGATAAGTCCGGCCTGACTGAAGAGCGTATCTTCTTCTTCGGTTTCAATCTTCAGAGACTGGTCATGACAGCGTTCGTGGGATTCTTCTTCTGGAAGCGGCCTGCCAAAATAGTACCCCTGTATTTTTTCGCAGCCGATTCCCCGCAGGAAGTCAGCCTGCTCTTTTGTTTCGACACCTTCTGCGAGTGTATGAATGCCGAGTTCTTTCGCCATACGGATGATGGCCGTCAGGATGGTACGGCTTTTCTTCGTAAAGGGACGCAAAAAGGCCATGTCGAGTTTCAGGGTGTGGAAATGGAAATCTTTGAGTACATTCAAAGAGGAATAGCCGCTGCCGAAATCATCGAGCCAGACTTGATATTCCATCAATTGAAACTGTTTAATCCCCCTGCGGATGGACTGGCTTTGGGCCGTCAGGGCATTTTCCGTGATTTCAAGGTGGATGAGACAGCGGGGCAGGTCGTATCGCTTCAAGATGGACTCGATGTCAGATGCAAGGTCCGTCAGTTGGAAATCAAGCCTTGAGAGATTGACGGATACGGGGCAGACGGGCGTATCCTGATCCATCAGGAAGCGCAGTCTCTTCGCAACGCCTCTGACCATATAGAGGTCGAGCTGGTGGATTAAATTGGCCTCTTCCAATACAGGAATAAAAATATCCGGTGACAGCAGTCCGTGCTCCGGTGCCTCCCAGCGCGCGAGGGCCTCTGCTCCGCATATTTTGCCATTGAGAGAACGGATGACCGGCTGGTAGTAAATCTTGATGTATTCATTCTGCAATGCCGTTTCAAAATTTTCGAGCACGTAATTGCGCAGCCGGTGCAGGCGGCCCATCTCTTCGGTGTAAACGGCAAAATGACGCGTGGCATCCTGTTTGACGGAATGGCAGGCAAGTGCGGCATCATTGTCAAACAAAAAATGGACAGAAGTATCGGGCGAAAGTTTTGTAAGATAGCGGATACCGGCCTTGAGCTCGATATTGGGGCTGGTCAGCAGGAATCTGGCCTCATGGCAGACAGCCTCAACGCGGATCTTGACGTCGGCAGCATCGGCCAGCACGGCAAAGTGATCTGCTCCGAGGTGTGTGATAAGCCTATCGGGAAAATACTTTTGCAGGAGGGCTGCGATTTGCCGCAGGCACTGGTCGCCGCTCTCGATGCCATAAGCGGCATTATAGAGATGGAAGTTCGTGATGTTGAAGAACACAGGACATGATTTCAACATATGACAGGAAGTCCATTCCTGCTCGAGCTGTTCTTTTGCAGAATGGAAGAACTCCTGCATGCTGGGCAATATGGTATGATACCGGCCCTGCGTATGGGCAGCCGGATTTTTGTTTGCTGTATGCTCCATAGGGGGCTCCTTTGAAAGACGATAGGGATAAAGCTGTTTGTTTTTATTATATGATATTTTGAGGAAAGAGGAAAAGGAAATTATTTCGCTTTTAGGCTTCTGCTTTCCCGCGCAGCATGGCGATTTCGCGGGCGTAGCCGGCGGCGTCATTCGGGGTTTCGAGAATGAAGGGCAGGTTCTTGAGGGCATCGTGGCGGATGACGCGCACGAGGGCTTCAAGGCCAATTTTTCCTTCACCAATACGGGCGTGGCGGTCTTTATGACTGCCGCGCTCGTTTTGGCTGTCGTTGAGATGGATGGCTTTGAGGCGGTCAAGGCCGATGATTTTATCAAATTCCGTCAAGACTTCGTCGAGATGATTTTGGATGTCATAGCCGCCATCCCAGACATGGCAGGTATCGAGGCAGACACCAATTTTATCCTGCTGCTCGACGCGGTCAATGATGGCGCGCAGCTCCTCAAAGCTGCGGCCGACCTCCGTGCCCTTGCCGGCCATCGTTTCCAAAAGGACGGTCGTCTTTTGTTCGGGGAAGATTACATCATTTAATTGTCCGGCGATAAGCTCAATGCCTTTTTCCGCGCCCTGCCCGACGTGGCTGCCCGGATGAAAATTGTAGAGATTCCCCGGCAGATGCTCAAGGCGCGCGAGGTCATCCGCCATGGCATTGTGCGCAAAGACGCGCAGATTTTCTTTAGCCGCACAGGTATTCATCGTATAGGGGGCATGGGCGACGAGCGTGCCAAGGCCATGTTCTTCTTTATAGGCAAGAAAGGCCGCGACATCGTCAAGGTCGAGCTCTTTTGCCCTGCCGCCGCGCGGATTGCGCGTAAAGAAGGCAAAGACATCGGCATCGAGCTTTACGGCTTCCCTGCCCATAGCGAGAAAGCCCTTGGCGGAAGAGAGATGGCAGCCAATGTGCAGCTGAGATGTTTTTATCATAAAAATTTACCTCTATTCTTTATCAATAATAATTTTCCGTATTTTGTTCATTGTAACACGTTTAGATGGCACTGCGCAAAAAAAATCACCAGCGAATTGGCTGGTGATTTTTTAGGTTGACCATGTCTTGCGGTATTTTCCGGGCGGCATGCCGACGATGTTGCTGAATACGGATTGGAAGTAATTGGAGTTATTGTAGCCGCACTGCATCGCAATATCCGTGATGGTCATGTTAGTCGTGAGCAGCAGTGTCTGAGCCTCGTCGATGCGGCGCCTTATTATGTACTGCATGGGCGAGGACCCCGTGAGGTCCTTAAACGTATGTGATAAATAATAGAGGTTGATGTGCAGCGCTTCGGCGATATCCGGCAGTTTGAGCTCTTCGAGATAATGGGCATCGATGTATTCCTTGATGCGTGTGCCCATATTAAAGGAAGCATTTTCTTCACTGTTCTCATTGGCCGATGCAGCCAGCCTTACCGTCGTGAGAATCAGGGCCTGTACGAGCCCCGCGGCAATCTCGGCACGGTCGGGGCTGTCATCGTGGAACGCGGCAAAAAGCTTGATTTCTTTGAGCAGGCCGCGCAGAAACGCATGCTGTCCTTCCTGCGAAAGATGCAGGACAAGGGGCTGCGGCGTTTTTACGAGCTGCCCCGGCGCAAGTCCGCAGAGCTGCAGGGCACTGACATGCAGGGTAAAGGCCATGAAGGAGGTATTTACCTTGAAGTCGTGCAAAACGTCGCTGTTGATGAGCACGAGGTCATCGGTGCGCAGCTGCAGACTGCCTTCCTTTAAGAGCAGGCGGCAGTGGCCTTTTTCGACAAAGAGCAGCTCGGCCATTTCATGGTGGGATTTCAATGTGCCGAATGCTGTGGTGTTATTGAGATTTTCAACAGACTCGAGGTAAGGCCGCCGTCCAATTTCGAATTGCGATTGTTTGGGGCTGCCAAACGGGATGGTGGGCATGATATTCGACCTTTCTGCGTTAAAATACTAGAAAATACGTTGGGAAAAACAAAAATTATAAGTTTTCGCACAATACGGACCAAGAATTCAGAGAAATTTCTTGGCATATTCCGGTATAATAAATTCCAGAAAGATCAGTTGATGATAATTTGATGGTTGACTATTGGGAAACTTAATCTTCATATTTATTATTATACTGATAAATCACAAAAAATCCAGTCTTTTCCGGAGAGATTGGAAAAAAGAACTTATAGTTTCGGCTTTTAGAGGAAAGGTAAGGTGGAGAAAATGCTGAAATGGTTTCTGACAGGACCAGATAAGCCTCGCATTCAGGACAAGGCTGTGGTCAAGAAGATGTATCATACAGCACGTGTCCAGGCCGTTACGGCCATGATTCTTGGTTATGGTATGTACTACGTTATGCGCATGACGCTTGGCGTTGCGAAAAAGCCAATGCTGCAGGATGGCTTCACAGCGACTGAACTTGGCATGATGGGCGCTGGCATGCTCGTTGCCATCGCCATCGGTAAATGCGCAAACGGCTTTATCGCCGACCACTGCAATATCAAGAAGATCGTACCGCTGGGCTTACTCGGTGCCGCTATCGTCAATGCCATCCTCGGCATGAGCAATACGACCTGGGTGTTCATCGTACTCTGGGCTGTCAACGGCGTGTTCCAGAGCATGGGCTCCGCGCCGTGTATCGTTTCCCTGTCCCAATGGTTTGCAAAGAGCCAGTTAGCTACTTATTACGGTGTTTTCAGTATCGCACATTATGTTGGTGAAGGTGCTACGTACCTCGGCACTTCGCTGATCATCGCCGCACTCGGCTGGCACGCAGCGTTCTTCGTACCAGGCGTCTGCTGCATCGTGCTCGCTTTCATCATGTACCGCTTCATGCGTGACCGTCCAGAGACGTACGGCCTGCCGTCTGCAAATGAATTTGAAGGTGAAGTTGCACAGGAAAAGAAAGAGCAGCAGGTTTCCACGAAGGAAGCACAGCTCATGGTTATCAAGAACCCGTATGTATGGCTGCTCGCCGCTGCTGCTATCTGCCTTGGTATTTCCCGTTATTCCATTTCGAGCTGGGGCGTTATCTTCCTGCAGGAAGCAAAGGGCTTTGACCTGGTAACGGCCGGCAGTATCATGTCTCTCTCGCCAATTCTCGGTGGTGTTGGTTCCTTCTTCTCCGGCATCATCTCCGATAAGATTTTCCATTCGCATCATTCCGTTACGACGATTGTTTTCGGCGTCATCATGCTGATCGGTATCGCTGGTGTCTGCTATGTACCGGCTGGCGACCCGACGCTCACTTCGATCTGTGTTGCCATCTTCGGTTTTGGCCTTGGCGTCATCCTCTGCTTTGTCGGCGGCCTGCTCGCTGTTGACCTTTGCCCGCGCAAAGCAACCGGTGCTGCCATGGGTGTTATCGGCCTGCTCGCTTATGGCGGTGCAGCCCTGCAGGATATCGTCAACGGTATTCTGGTGGATTCGGCTAAAGTTGTTGTCGATGGTGTCACGACGTATCATTTTGAGACGATCACGACCTTCTGGATCGCTTCGGTTGCCATCATGACGATCCTCATCGTACCGACTCTCTGGGCAAAGAAGCATAAGGATTCGGACGAAGAAGCTGAATAAGATTTGCTAAATCATTCTTTCTCTACTATTATTAAGATAGATATAGGGAAAGAATGATTTATGTTAAGGCAGAAATGAATTATTGTAGTTTATGGAATAAATGACCCTAGTCCCTTGGTGTACCGTTTGCCAGCTTTATGGTGTTGATGGCTGCAGCTGAAGGAAGGACCATGGCAGATCTTGGAGGAGATCATATGAACAAGAATATCATCAACGGGCCCTATCTTCTGGACCCGCGCGCCACGCAGATCACAGTGGCCTGGGAAACAGCTGCGCCAAAGGAGTTTCAGGTGACGGCAAGAACGGCCGATGGTACGGAGCAGAAGGGGGATGTCTGCTGCAAAAAGGAAGGGCCGTGCCAGGAGTATCCAGCGGGTGCGTACATCTACACGGCGGTCCTCAGCAATCTGGCTCCGGATACGGAATATGCTTATACCGTATCGGGCGGCGGCGAAGTGGCAGCGGCCTCTTTTAAGACGCTGCAGGCAAAGCCTAAGACGATGCACATCCTGACTCTTTCGGACTCGCATCTCTTCCATAACAGCGAATTGTTCAAGAAGATGATAGCCGAGGAGAAGCCGGATTTTATCCTGCATGGCGGTGATATTTCTTTCGGCACGGGCTATCAGCATGACCAGTACAAGGATAACTGGTTCCACAAGATCCCGGATATTCTCGCGCGCATCCCCGCATACTATGTGCATGGCAACCATGATGACGGTCCGTTCTATGATGATTACTTTGTAGCAACGCAGGGCCGCACGGTCCACACGGCTGACGGCGGCAATACGTTCTCTTTTGACTACGGGCCTGTGCATTTCACGTTTGTGGACAGCAACCCCTGGGGCCTTTTTGAGATGAATGCCGTCAATTCTGAGATGCCGCTCGACGCGGAAACGCGCAAAAAAATCGATGGCATCCTGCAATGGGTCGAAGACGACCTCACGAGCCCTGCGGCAAAAAAGGCGAAATGGCGCATCCTCATGATGCATCATCCGTACACGGATCCTCTGAATAACCGCTATATCGTGCCCATCGCGGAACGCTGCGGCGCACAGCTCGTGCTCGGCGGCCATCTTCATTACTATATCAAATCGGTTTCCGTTAATCCGAAAATCGGCGCGCGCACGGTCTATATCTGTGAGGGCAGTGCACAGGACCCTGCCGCTGCCTATGAGGAAAGTGCCGGCGAGAAACGCCTGCTCAGCGAGTTCCCTGAAGTCATAGCCACGGGCAACAGCAATTTTGGCATCCTTGACGTGAGTGAAGAGGCCATTGATTATCATATTTACGGCTTCCTCGAGGACGGCACGAAAAAACTCGTCGACACCATCCATCTGACGCATGATGAACCTGCTGTGGAGCTTTCGGATATTGAACTGCGCCGCGTTGACAATAACGGCAACGTTGAAATCCGGGCCTTGGCGGAGAATCGCGGCACGGCCATGGCAGAGGTCACGATTGACCTGCTCGACAACAAGACAGAGCATACAATCAATCTGTTTGGCACGGAGGAGAACAGTCAGGTCATCGTCCTGAAGCCAGGAGAAAAGCGCAAGGTCGGTGCCTTCTATCAGGCCGTGCAGACCGGCGAACACACACTGCGCGTCGGTGAGCAGGAGCTCAAGCTGGTCGTCTTTGAGCCGACCCAGCTTTCCTATGCGCATATGAAAGTCCGCGCTGGCAGGGGCGAAGCTGCCGACTGCCTGATTGCCGGCATTGAGGCGACGAATAATCTCGACCATGAGATTTTTGTCTCGGTACCGCTTTATATCAATCAGCGCATTGCGGAGACGAAGAGCCTGTTCTTCCGCGGCCATGAGAAGCGCTATATCGAATTCCATTATAAATTCCAGCAGGGCGGCGAATATCAGGTCAGCATCGCCGACCAGCTGCCTAAGGAAGTCTCGATTGAGGGCGGCATCCGCATCATCCCGCGCGTGCTCGATAAGTCGGGCCACGGCCATACGGCCCTGCTGCACGGCTCGCCGAAAGTTCGCGAAGTCGATGGGCATATGGAAGTGGCCCTTGAGCAGTACGGCGATTACATCGAGATTCCGGCAAGCCATGACCTTCGAGCCCCGCAGGGCTTTACGGGCATGGTCTGGGCTGAAATCGACCGCCTGGCACGTCCCAATGAGATGGGACATAACCCGCTGATGGTCCGCGGCAAGTCGGTTGGCTGGGGCGCGACGTACTGCCTGCGCATGGTCGTGGAGCGTACGGGCGGCCTCAAATGGGGCATCTGCCATGACATCACGGAATATTCGTGGCAGGGCGGCGATGCGAAAATTGGCGATTGGGCACAGTACACGATGACGTTTGATAAAAAGCGCGGCGGGGATTCCTACTGCGATGGCCAGCAGCTTGCCCATGTCGCCGGCATTGCTGAGGACAATGAAATCCGCCAGTGGGATGATCAGCCTATCTTTGTCGGCTACTCTTATATCGGCCACGTCATTCCGGAAATCGGCCGTCCGAAGTACTTCACGCATCTGCCGGCTCATATCGGCCAGGTCCGCTTCTATAAGTCGGGACTGACGGCCGAGGATAATGAGGAGATTTACGAGCATCCGGAAAATAAGGGGCCGAAGGGGGAGAATCTCGCCGTCTGGCTCGATTTCCGCAATATCCTCAAGGTCGGCACGCATACGACGGAATGGCGTCATCCGGCTGTCTATGATCCGGCTTTCAAAACGCAGAAGAAATATTGGCGTTTCACACAGCTCAAGGCCAAAACGCATCTGCCGCTGCAGGCAGGGCTCAGGGCTACGGTTGAAGTGTCGGATGATATGGCAACCATCAAGGGCAGTCGTCAGATTGTCCTGAAAAACGGCACTAATTATATCGATATCTCGAATCTGCCGGAAGCACAGTATCTGCGCATCCGCACGGAATTTTCGGCCGAGGTCGGCCCGGATGGCACTTTTGTTCCGGAACTTTTGAGTTATCAGGTCGTCGCTTCCAATGAGCGGGACTTCACCGATATGTTCTGGTCGACGCGTCCCGACTGGGAGCGCGGCCGCTTTACAGGGGCCGTTGGCTTTCCGCCGGTTGACCGCCTGCGCGAGTATCCGGAATACACCGATGTCATTCATGGTTAATATTTCGCTTCAACGAAAACCTCTCCAAGGGGGCAGGAAAATTCCTGCTCTCTTTTTTATTGGCATATTTCATTTATATGATGGCATGCAAAAAGACCAGCATTGCTGCTGGCCTCTTATTATAGAAGGAAATATCAAGTTTAATCGAAGTTCATGATGATGGTCTTTTCTTCCGTGAGTTCGCGGATGGCGTACTCAGGGCCTTCTTTGCCGATGCCGCTGTCCTTGACACCGCCGTACGGCATATTGTCCATGCGGAAGCTCGAGCCATCGTTGATGACGACGCCGCCGGCTTCGATGTGCTCAGCTGCGTAATGCGCGATGTAAAGGGAGCTCGTGAAAACACCGGCCTGCAGGCCGTAGCGCGAGTTGTTGACGCCCGCGACAGCTTCTTCAATCGTGTCATACGGGATGATGGAGAAGATTGGAGCAAAGGCCTCGTTTTTGATGACATCCATGTCCGGCGTGACATCCGTGAGGATGGTCGGTTCGTAGTACGAACCGTGGCGATGGCCGCCCGTCAGGATCTTGGCGCCGGCTTCTTTGGCGGCGTTGACCCAGCCCTCGATGCGGACGGCTTCTTTTTCGGCAATCATCGGGCCAAGGCAGGTAGCGGGATCCTTTAAATCACCGGTCTTGAAATTCTTGGCAAAGGCAACGGCATAGTCGCAGAATTCCTTATAGATTTTGCGCGATACATAGACGCGCTGGCACGAGATGCAGACCTGTCCGGCGTTGAGGAAGGCGTATTTCGCGCAGAGCTCGGCTGTTTTCTTGACGTCGCGGACATCCTCGTGGACAATGTTGGCGGAATTGGAGCCAAGTTCAAGCGCGCAGCGGCGGAAGCCGGCTTCCTTCTGCAGGGATTTGCCTACGGGCACGCTGCCCGTGAACGAGAACATGCGGATGCGTTCATCCTTTGTCAGGTATTTGCCGACGAGTGCGCCGGGGCCTGTCAGGAGATTCAGGCAGCCGGCAGGAAGTCCCGCATCGCGGAAAACGTCGCAGAGCAGGGCGGCCGTCAGCGGCGTTGCCGAAGCCGGCTTGTAGACGACGGTATTGCCGGCAGCGAGTGCCGGGCCAATCTTATGCGCTGCAAGGTTTACAGGGAAATTGAACGGCGTGATGGCGCAGACGACGCCAAGCGGCTGGCGAATCGTGAAGGCGAGCTTATGCTGACAGTTTGGCGCACCGGCAAGAGGAATCGTCTCGCCCTTCAGGCGTTTGGCCTCTTCTGCGGAGAGAATCAGCGTCTGATAGGCGCGGCCGATTTCGCCGCGGGCATCATGAAGAGGCTTGCCGGCTTCTGCCGAAAGGGTGCTGGCGAATTCTTCAATGCGCTCGCGCATGAGATTGGCTGCCTTGAGGATGATCTCATAGCGTTCGTAAGGTGAGAGATGAACTTCGTGGAATGCTTTTTCTGCTGCATCGACTGCGGCTTTGCATTCGTTCTCTCCGGCTACGGCGATTTCTGCAATGACTTCATTGGTCGCCTTATGATAGACGGGGCGCGTTTCCTCCGTCATGACTTCTTTCCCACCAATATATAAGGGCTGTTTCTTCATCATGCATTCCTCCTGTTGACATCTGCATTATATGTACGGAATCTCTGGCTTCAGCGCAGGGCCGCGATTTTTTGGACCTCGCTCTGGCGCAGGGTATCCGGCGTAATCAGCTTGATGTGGTTGGCCGTGCAGTACGAGACGTACTTTTCAGGCGGCATTTTATTTGTCACGATATACTGGACTTCTTTGAGTGTGCAGTAGCTCATGAGCGAGGACACATCGAATTTGGAATCGTCGACGAGCAGAAAATGGTCGCAGTCTTTTTCGATGAGGCAGCGTTTGATTTCGCACTCGAGCGGGGAGGCATTCGTGGCGCCGTGCTCAAGTGAGATGCCCGTGCTGGCGAGAAAAACCTTCGATATGTTATAGCGGCGCAGGACCTGTACGACCTGCGGCCCGACAAAGGCCTTGGAAGGAGAGAACAGGGACCCGCCCGTGGCGAGCACATTGAGATTGCTGTAGTTGGAAGCAGCGTTGATGACATGGACACTGGCCGTGACAATGGTCAGGCGGTGTTTGTCCGTAAGGTACGGGATCATATGCATCGTTGTCGTACCGGAGTCGATGTAGATGACATCGCCGTCGTGCACGAAGTCCGCAGCCATGCGCGCAATTTGTTTCTTGGCATCGGCATTGCGCCCTTCGCGCGAAGCAAACGGTTCCGGATCGCCGGATGGCTCTGCCAGCACGATGCCGCCGTATACCTTTTTGATGACGCCCTGTTGTTCGAGCTCGGCAATGTCACGTCGGATGGTATTTTTGGAAACTTGGAACGTATCACAGAGATCATTGATGGAGATGTTGTGCACATTCTTCAATAATTCATGGATACGATTGATTCGATCGATTTTCATGAGAGATCACCCGCTTTATCTGCCCGAGACCATTCTGCGTGTCGAATCTGAACGTCATAAATAATCAACAGGCATTCAAAAAATAATCACTTTATGAGTATATTTGATAAACTTATTATAATAGAATCGCCATCGATAGACAAGGGAAAAAGCAAATAAATATAGTATTATTTTGGGAATTAACCTATATTTATTGTAACAGTGTTCATGATTACTCATGATTATCAGAAAAAATAAAATATCGCAAAATCTTGCCAAAATCCCCAAAAACATATTGACAACCTGACGGAAAAGTATTAAATTAGAGCCATAAGGTAATCAAAAGGTTATCAACTACATCGTTAATAACATCATCAGAATAGGAGAGTGGACAATATGGGTTATACTTTCATGGTTCCGGCAAAGATCATTTCTGGCACGAACGTTATTGAAGAACTTGGTGAGCACATTCAGGGCAAAGGCACCAAGGCCCTGATCGTCACGGATCAGTTCATGGTTAAGTTTGGCAATGCTGCAAAAGTTGAGAATGCACTTGCCAAAGCCAACATCCCGTACGTCACCTTCGCTGGTGCAAATTCGGAGCCGACGGACAAGATTGTGGATGCTGGCCTGAAAGTTTATCGCGAAGAAGGATGCGACTTCCTCGTAGCTCTCGGCGGCGGCAGCCCGATGGATACGGCAAAGGCCATCATGTTCATGTCGACGCAGCCGGAAGGCAAGAAGATCAACGAGTTCATGCATGTCAACATTGATATGCCGGTACCGTATCTCGTAGCCATCCCGACGACGGCAGGCACGGGCTCTGAAGTCACGAAGAACACGATCATTGCAGATACGGAAAACAACGTTAAGATGCTGCTCGGCGGCCCGTCGATCATCCCGGCACTCGCTGTTGTAGATCCGACCTTCACGATGACGGCTCCGCCATCCGTTACGGCTGCAACTGGTATCGATGCTCTGTGCCATTCGATTGAAGCTTATACGTCCCGCAAGGCACAGCCGCTCACGGATACGTTCGCACTTTCCGCGATCAAGAAGATTCATAAGAACCTGCCGATCTGCTACAAAGATGGCAAGAATGTCGAAGCCCGTCTGCAGATGAGCATTGCTGCTACGGAAGCCGGCATCGCCTTCAA
Organism: Mitsuokella apri; assembly: GCF_051886055.1. Classification (NCBI taxonomy): domain Bacteria; kingdom Bacillati; phylum Bacillota; class Negativicutes; order Selenomonadales; family Selenomonadaceae; genus Mitsuokella; species Mitsuokella apri. The sequence continues at coordinate 17,786 of NZ_JBJEXT010000047.1, forward strand.
CAACGCTTCTGTCACGATCGTCCATGGCATGAGCCGTCCAATCGGTGCTCTGTTCCACATCGCTCATGGCGTTTCGAATGCCATCCTGCTGCCGGCCTGCATGAAGTTCGCCATCGAGGAGAACACGGCCCGCTTCGCTACGATCGGCCGCATCATGGGTGTTGCCGATGACAAGACGCCGGATCATGAAGCGGCTGAGGCCTTTGTTGCTGAAGTTACGCGCTTCTGCAAGGAAGTCGGCATTCCTTCGGCAGAATCCCTGCTCGAGCAGCGCGGCTTCAAGAAGGAAGACTTCCTCGCACAGCTCGACAAGATGGCTTCGGATGCCCTTGAGAGCGGCAGCCCGCAGAACACGATGCGCATCCCGACGAAGGAACAGCTCATCGAGATCTACAAGGAACTCTTCTAATATATACCGCAACAGATAGGAGGGGTGGTCATGCCACTCGTACATTTGACAGACCTGATCAATAAACCGGATAACACATACGCCATCGGCGCCTTCAATGTATCCGATATGGAGATGGCCATGGGGGCCATCAAGGCGGCAGAAGAGCTCCATGCTCCGCTGATTCTGCAGATTGCAGAAGGCCGCCTGCGCTATTCCCCGCTGGACCTTTTAGGACCTGTGATGGTAGCAGCAGCTAAGAAGTGCAAGATGCCGACAGCCGTACATCTTGACCACGGCGGCACGATGGAGACCATCAAGCTGGCTCTGGACCTTGGTTTTACTTCCGTCATGTTTGACGGTTCGAAATACCCGCTCGATGAAAACATCGCCCGTACGAAGGAAGTCGTCAAGCTCGCCAAGAGCTATGGCGCTGATGTCGAAGCCGAGATCGGCCGCGTCGGCGGCGCTGAAGGCGATTATAAGAGTGTCGATGTTCTCGTCACGAGTGTGGAAGAAGCCAAGCGCTTTGCAGAAGAAAGCGGCATTGATGCCATGGCAGTAGCCATTGGCACAGCTCATGGCAATTACAAGTCGACGCCGCATCTGCGCATTGACCGCCTGAAGGAAATCCACGAGGCTGTCAAGACGCCGCTCGTACTGCATGGCGGCACGGGTCTGACGGAGCAGGACTTCAAGAACTGCCTGGCCAACGGCATCCAGAAAATCAACATCGCCACGGCTTCGTACGATGCTTCGGCCAGAAAGATCAAAGAAGTCGCCGCTGCCAACCCAGAGGCAAAGTACTTTGACTTCAGCGATGCGATCGTTCAGGGCACTTACGAAAATGTCAAGAAACACATGCATATCTTCGGTCTCGAAAATAAGGCATGAGGAGGATAAATAACATGGCACTCATTACCTTTGATGAAAATAAAAAGCGCGATGTCGTTCTGATCGGCCGCGTTACGCTGGATTTCAATCCGAATGAATTGAACCGCACGCTTGACAAGGTCAAGACGTTCTCAATGTATCTGGGCGGTTCGCCGGGCAACATGGCCGTCGGCATCAACAAACTGGGCAAAAAGGTTGGCTTTATTGGCTGCGTGTCCGACGACCAGTTCGGCGACTTCGTTCTCAATTATTTCAATGAGCGCGGCATCGACACGACGCAGATGACCCGTGCAAAGCACGGTGAGCGCATGGGCCTGACGTTCACGGAAATCAAGAGCCCGACGGAGTCGAGCATCCTGATGTACCGCGACCAGGTCGCAGACCTCGAGATTACACCGGAAGATGTTGATGAGCAGTATATCGCCGACAGCAAGATCTTGATTGTCTCCGGTACGGCCCTTTCGAAGAGCCCGTCGCGTGAGGCATGCCTGCTCGCTGTACAGTACGCCAAGAAGCACAATACGCGCGTCATCTTCGATATCGACTATCGCCCGTACAGCTGGCGCAGCAAGAAGGACATTCAGATTTACTACTCGCTGCTCGCAAGCATGGCCGATGTCATCATCGGTTCGCGCGATGAGGTCAACCTCACGGAAGGCCTTGATGAAGAGGCTACGGAACCTGCTGATCACGTCATCGCTGAGAAATACATCGCTCAGGGTGCCAAGATCGTCATCATCAAACACGGCAAGAAGGGCTCGATTGCTTATACGGCAGACAAGAAAGCCTATAAGGTTGAGTCGTATCATATCAAACTCTTGAAATCGTTCGGCGGCGGCGACGCTTATGGCAGCGCCTTCGTTTATGGTCTGCTCGCAGGCTGGACGGTACCGCAGGCCCTGCAGCATGGCACGGCTCATGCCGCCATGGTCGTTGCCAGCCACAGCTGCTCCGATGCAATGCAGACGGTCGAACAGATCGATGCATTCATGCAGGAGCATAAGGATGAAAAAGTCATTACGGAACTCGATTGGGAGGCAGCATTATGAGATTCGGTCGTTTAGGTCAGCTCAAGCACGGCTATAATGCAATGACTACGCGCGAGAGCGATATGCTTATGGATATCGGTTATCAGGAAATGGATGAGAACGAGATCGTCGAGTTCGAAGATCCGCTTCAGGAAACCGCTTTTGTCATCACGACGGGCGATGTTGAGATTGCCTGGAATGGTCAGAAGGAAATCATGCACCGCGATTCTCTGCTCGACGAGAACCCGTACTGCCTGCATGTTCCCCGCAACACGAAGGTTGTCGTCAAAGCTCTGAAAAAATCGGAGCTCCTGATTCAGAAGACCATCAATGACCGCGATTTTGCACCGGTCTTCTACCGTCCGAAAGATGTACAGGCTGACGTCTTCGGCGGCGGTGTATGGCAGGGCACGGCAGAGCGTACGGTCCGTACGATTTTCGATTACGACAATGCACCGTACTCCAACATGGTCAACGGCGAAGTCATCATGACGCCGGGCTGCTGGACGGGCTACACGCCGCACAATCATCCGCAGCCGGAGGTTTACACGTATAAAGTAGACCGTCCGCAGGGCTTCGGCTGTGCCTTCATCGGCGATAACGTCTTTAAGATCGAAGACAACAGCTGGTCGGAGATTTCCGGCGGCTACATGCATCCGCAGTGCGCAGCTCCTGGTTATGCCATCTGGTACAGCTGGATGATCCGTCATCTCGATGGGGATCCATGGAAGAAGACGCGCAACGATCTGCCGGAGCACACGTGGCTCCTTGAGCCGGATGCCGACGAAAAGATTTGGCAGCCGCATAAAAAATAATCCTGAGTAATCCTGCATAAAGAGTGGAGGGTATCCAATGGCTAAGACAATCAGAATGACGGTAGCACAGGCTCTCGTCAAATTCCTCAATAATCAGTACGTAGAATTCGATGGCAAAGAAGTCCCAATGTTCGAAGGCATCTTCGGCATCTTCGGTCACGGCAACGTCGTCGGCCTCGGTGAAGCACTCGAAGAAGATCCGGGCCACCTGATCATGCGCATGGGCCGCAATGAGCAGGGCATGGCACATGCTGCTATCGGCTTTGCAAAACAGAAACGCCGTAAACAGATGTACGCCTGCACGTCGTCTGTAGGCCCAGGCGCTGCCAACATGGTCACGGCAGCTGCTACGGCTACGGCAAACTGCATCCCTGTTCTGTTCCTGCCGGGCGATACGTACGCCGACCGCCAGCCGGATCCGGTACTCCAGCAGATGGAGCAGACGGTAAGCCTGACGACGACGACGAATGATGCATTCCGCGCAGTCTGCAAATACTGGGACCGCGTAACGCGTCCGGAAATCCTCATGACGGCCTGCATTAACGCAATGCGCGTGCTCGCAGACCCTGCTGAGACGGGTGCTGTCTGCATCGCCCTGCCGCAGGATGTCGAGGGCGAGGCCTGGGATTATCCTGAGTACTTCTTCCAGAAACGCGTTCATCACATCGACCGCGTAAAACCGTCCGAGCGTGCGATTGAGGAAGCTGTCAAGGCCATTGCGAAAGCAGAGCGTCCGCTCCTGATCTTCGGCGGCGGCGTTAAGTACTCCGAAGCTGAGGATGTCTTCAAGAAATTCGCTGAGAAATACGGCATTCCGTTTGGCGAGACGCAGGCCGGCAAAGGCACGATTACTTGGGATTATCCGCTCAACATGGGCGGTGTCGGTGAGACGGGCGGCCTTGCTGCCAACACGCTGGCAAAAGATGCAGATGTTGTCATCGGCGTCGGCACGCGCTACACGGACTTCACGACGTCTTCGAAATGGATTTTCCAGAACCCGAACGTCCAGTATGTAAACATCAACGTTTCCCGCTTCCATGCTTATAAGCTCGACGGCATCCAGGTTGTCGGCGATGCCGGTGCAGCTCTTGAGATGCTCGACGAAGCTCTTGGCAAGACGGGCTATCATGTATCGGATGCTTATGCAGCTGACATCAAAGCAGCTAAAGAAGCTTATATCAAAGAAGTCGACCGTGTCTTCCATGTCCGCTTCACGGATAAGGACTACAAGCCGGAAGTTGAAGATGACTTTGATTTCGAAGAGGCTGTCAAGAACTACAAAGCAGCTGTTGGCGAGACGCTGCCGCAGACGCGTGTCCTCGGCATGCTCGAAGAATACATGGATCCGAACGGCATCATCGTCGGTGCATCGGGCTCCCTGCCGGGCGATCTGCAGCGTGTATGGCGTCCGAAGACGGTAGGCAGCTACCATGTTGAGTATGGCTTCTCCTGCATGGGCTATGAAGTCAACGCAGCTCTCGGCGTCAAGATTGCTGAGCCGGAGCGCGAAGTCTATGCTCTCGTCGGCGACTACGCTTACATGATGCTCCATTCCGAACTGCCGCAGTCGATCGCTGAGGGCAAGAAGATCAACGTCATCCTGTTCGATAACATGCAGGGCGGCTGCATCAACAACCTTGAGATTGGTCATGGCCAGGGCAGCTACGGCACCGAGTTCCGTTTCCGCAACAAGAAGACGGGCCAGCTCGACGGCGCGTATGTTCCGGTAGACTTTGCCATGAACGCACGTTCCTATGGCTGCGTTGCTTACACGGTTCATACGGAAGAGGAATTCAAGGCAGCTATGGAAGATGCTAAGAAACAGACGGTTTCGACGCTCATCGACTGCAAGGTTATGCCGAAGACGATGGTTCATGGCTACGGTGACTGGTGGCGTGTCGGCGTCGCACAGGTTTCCAAACTCGACAAAGTCAATAAGTGCTATGAAGATGTCATGAAACCGCATTACGACGCAGCTCGTAAATATTAATATTTAACGTTTTTTCTAGATGTATAAGAGGGCGCCTGCTGTTCTGCCTTTAAGCAGGGCGGCAGGAAGACCCATATTTAATATCATATTTTGGGGGTTTGTCAAAATGGCTAACATCAAACTTGGTATCGCTCCGATTGCTTGGACGAACGACGACATGCCGGACCTCGGCAAAGAGAACACCTTTGAGCAGTGCGTCAGTGAAATGGCTCTGGCTGGTTTCACGGGCTGCGAAATCGGCAACAAGTACCCGAAAGATCCAGCTGTCCTCAAGAAGGCACTTGATCTGCGCGGACTGCAGATTGCCAGCGCTTGGTTCAGCTCCTATCTGCTCACGCAGCCGTATGAGCAGGTCGAAAAAGACTTCATCAAACACTGCGAATTCCTCAAAGCTATGGGCGCTAAGTTCTGCAATGTTGCAGAGCAGGGCACGAGCGTTCAGGGCAAGCTCGACAAAGCTGTTTTCCGTGACAAACCGCATAACACGGAAGAGCAGTGGAAGACGCTGGCTGAAGGCCTCAACAAACTCGGCGCTGTCGCTAAGAAAATCGGCCTGACGATGACGTATCATCATCACATGGGCACCTGCGTCCAGACGACGGAAGAAATTGACCGCCTCATGGAAATGACGGATCCGGATCTCGTCTTCCTGCTTTATGATACGGGTCATCTCGTCTGCTCCGGTGAGGATCCAATCTATATCCTCAAGAAATATCTGCCGCGCATCCGCCACGTACATCTCAAGGATATCCGCATGGACGTACGCAACAAGGTCAAGGAAGAAAACATGAGCTTCCTCGCCGGCGTCCGCGCTGGTATGTTCACGGTACCGGGCGATGGCGATATCGACTTTGGTCCGATCTTCGACATCATCAACGCCAGCGACTATGATGGCTGGTTCATCGTCGAAGCTGAGCAGGATCCGGCAAAAGCCAACCCGCTCGAGTATGCGATCAAGGCTCGCAAGTACATCAAAGAAAAAGCACATATCTGATTGTCAAAAGACATCGGATTTTCAGGGGCTGCTCTCCTGTCCATCATGCAACATGGGCAGGGGGGCAGCCCCTTTTATCTGCCGTTCTCATCCCCTGTGCACTGCACAATATATTATATAGAAAGGAATTATCCCTATGGGAATCAGCATGATTGTCTTCAGCCTGATACTCCTGATGTTTTTCGCGTATCGCGGCTATTCCATTATCTTCATTGCACCGATTTTTGCGGTCGTGGCAGCTATCGGCAGCGGCCATGCTTCCATGCCGGTTTACAGCGAAATCTACATGACCAAGGCAGCTGAGTACATCAAGACGTATTATCCTGTTTTTCTGCTCGGCGCTGTTTTTGCCAAGATCATGGAGCAGGGCGGTCTCGCGGCTGCTGTTGCCGATAAGATTGTCACAGCACTCGGCCGTGATAAGGCCATCCTTGCCGTGCTCTTAGGCTGCGGTGTTTTGACATATGGTGGTCTTTCGGTTTTTGTCGTCGCCTTTGTCATGTATCCGTTTGCAGCCATCCTCTTTAAGCAGGCTGACATTCCGAAAAAACTTTTGCCGGGCCTGCTCTGGATGGGTATTTTTACCTACAGTATGGTGGCCATTCCGGGTACGCCGCAGATTCAGAACATCATCCCGACTTCTTTTTTCGGTACGTCGACGTGGTCTGCACCAATACTCGGCCTGATTGGCGGCGTGCTTTACTTCCTGCTGGCCTGGGGCTGGGTGAGCTATCGTCACAAAAAACTCAAGGCGAAGGGCGAGGGCTATGGCCATCACGTCCTCAATGAGCCGGAAGAATCGCGTGAGGCTCTGCCGGACTGGAGGCTTTCGGCTCTGCCGCTGCTGCTTGTCATTGTGCTGAACCTCATCATTAGCAATCCGTTTCATTGGGACTGGGCTTATCACTGGGATCCGACGAGCCTGGATTCTTTTGTACCGCTGCACCTTTCGCTGCTCGCGGGCGGTGTTGATAAGGTACAGGCCATCTGGTCCATCAATGCCGCGCTCATCGTCAGCTGTATTGCCGCGGCCATCATCGGCCGCAAGCGCCTGCGTCTTAAGGGCGGTCTCACGAAACCAATCAATACGGGCGCGATTGGTTCGACTACAGCCATTCTCAATGTCGCTTCCGGCTATGCCTATGGCTGCGTCATTGCCGCTCTGCCGGCTTTTGCCATCATCAAGGAAGCCCTGCTCGGCCTGCAGATTGGCGACGGTCCTTTGATGTCGGCCATCGTTACGACGGGCATTATGACAGGCGTGACGGGCTCATCTTCGGGCGGCATGACGATTGCCCTTGGCATGCTCGGTCAGGAATGGCTGGCCTGGGCCCAGCAGATTGGCATGAGTCCCGATGTCCTGCACCGCATCATCTGCATGGCTTCGGAATGCATTGATACGGTACCGCAGTCCGGTGCTCTTGTCACGCTGCTGGCTGTCTGCGGCCTCACGCACCGTGAATCGTACTACGATGTGGTCATTCTGACACTTCTCAAAACACTTGTCGTCTTTGTCTGCCTCGGAATCTATCTGGTTACGGGCATTGAATGATTTGCATGAAGTAATTTTTTTGGTGGTTCCCAACGTTTTTTGTAAATCTTGAAGGAAAGGAAGGGCTTATATGGACGAAGCAACCAAGCGAAAGACGTATTTCCTGCTCGCGGCAACTACGATTATCTGGGGCATTCAGCCGCTCTGCATCAAATGGCTGGTGGCAGTCTGGTCGCCTGTGACCATCACGGCCATGCGCTATTATCTGATCGGCACGACACTTTTGGCGCTGTCAGTTTACCGCGGTGAGAAACTCCTGCCGCCGCGCAGCTGCCTTTTGGGGCTCTTCCTCATGGGCGTGACGGGCATCGGCCTCAACAATGTCATGCAGTTTACCGGCCTGGGCATCTCGACCGTCACGAACTGCACCCTGATTGCAGCGGCCAGCCCTGCCATCACGGCCTTTCTCGCGGCAATTTTTGTCCGCGAGCGCTTGAGTCTCCTGGCCTGGGGCGGTATCGTCCTGTCTTTTGCGGGGGCTTTGATTGTCATCAGTCATGGTTCTCTTGAGGTTATGCGGACGCTGTCCTTTAATGAAGGCGATATTCTCTTTTTGCTCGCACAGGTCGCCTGGACCACGTATTCTCTTATTGCACTCAAGATCATGCGCCGCATGTCGGCCCTGCAGACAACGGGCTGGGCCGGCATCTTCGGCGCGTTTATCGTGACGGGCTATGGACTCATCACAGGGCAGTTTGCTCCTGTCATGCTGAGCACCTCTTTATGGCTGGCCTTTTTTTACACCGTTATCTTTGGCGGCGTTATGGCCATGCTGTTCTGGAATATCGGCGTGCACAATGCCGGTGCGAGCGTGACCTCGATTTTCCAGAACATCACACCGGTGGTCGGCATGATCGGCGGTGTGCTCTGCTTTGGTGAGGTTATTGGCTTCAAGGAGCTCGCTGGAGCCGCAGCAATTTTTGCCGGTGTCTATCTGACGACACATGGCGGGCTGAAATCATAATCTGGGAGAATTTCAAAGGAAACGTTTACTGGAAAAGGCGGGGAATGACAGGAATTTCCCCGTCTTTTTTATTGTTCATAGGGCAGAAAGCAATATTTTATAGCAAGATAATTCTTCATTGGCGTTATAACCTCAATAAAGCCTTGAAAATGCTAATGAGTCAAGCAAAAGAAAATCATAACTTACTCATAAAAGACAAAAAAGTATAGGCAAAATAGTGCGAAAACTATTAAAATATTATATAGACAGAGATGAAGAGAGACTTCATCCACAAGAAATATTTAATTCCATATTATTATTGGGAGGGGTTTTCAATGAGTAATCCAGGAGCAGCTCCGGCTGAATCCGGCGCGCATCTCTCTTGGCTGACGCGAATCGCGTATGGCCTCGGTGATACCGCACAGAACGTCGTTTGGGGTGCAATGGGCATCCTGACCTTCTTCTACACTGACTATGCTGGCATCGACCCAGCTATGGTTGGTCTGGTCATGTTGATTTCCCGTTGCTTCGATGGCTTCTCTGATGTCATCATGGGCTTCATCGTCGAGCGCACGAATTCCAAGTGGGGCAAATCAAGACCATGGATCCTCTGGATGAGCGTGCCATTCGCAATTTCTATCGTCCTTATTTATACGGTACCACATGGTTCGTCAGCTATGCAGTTTGCATACCTGTTCGTAACCTACAACCTCTGCACGACGGTCTGCTACACGGCCCTGAACCTGCCGTACGGCTCTCTGTCTGCGATGATGACGCGTTCTTCGAAAGAGCGTGACATGCTTTCCATCACGCGTATGTGCCTGTCCCCATGGGGCCGTATTCTTTCCGTTTCGGCCACGCTGCCGCTCGTCAAGATGTTCGGCGACAACCAGATGGCTTGGGTTGAAGTCATGAGCGTGTGGGCAATCGTAGCACTCTTCCTGCTTCTGTTCTGCTTCTCAAAATGTAAAGAAACAGTTGTTATTGAAGCTCGTGAAAAAGTCGCAAAAGTACCTGTCGGCAAAGCCCTCAAATGCCTTGCTGTCAACAAATACTTCTGGGCCGGCATGATTATCTGGATGATGCAGAACGTCATCTTCACGATTACTGGTACCATCCTGCCGTATTACTGCAAATACATCTTCATGAACGATTCGCTTTACAGCGGACTGTATCTCCTTGAAACACTCATCACGATTTTCGTCATGGCTGTCTTCAGCCCGAGACTCCTCAAACGCTTTGGCAAACGCAACATGAGTCTTGCCGGCGTCATCGTCTGCTTTGTCGGTCATGCAATCTTCCTTCTGAATCCGATGGACTTCAACTGGGTCGTCTTCAGCTGCGTTATCCGCGGCATCGGTTTTGCTCCTGTCCAGTCCGTTATCTTCGGTTTCCTCGGCGATGCTGTTGAGTATGGCCAGTGGAAGACGCATATCCGTCAGGAAGGCCTGATCTTCTCCGGCGGTTCCGTTGGTACGAAAGTCGGCTCCGGCCTCACGAGTGCAGCTCTTACGGGCCTGCTCTCCTATGTCGGTTATGTCGCTACTTCTTCGGGTGCTGTTGCTCAGTCCCAGGACGTTATCAACATGATTGTTTCGATCTATGAATGGGGCCCAATGTTCGTCTGGGCTGTCCTGATTCTCGTCCTTGCTTTCTACAAACTCGATAAGGTTTATCCGCAGATCATGCGTGACCTCGTTGCTCGTGAAGCAAAAGGCGAACTCTAAGATTCACTGTTAGATACAGCCGGCTCGATCCCTCGGGAGAGGCCGGCTTTGTTTTTGGAATTTGAAATTTAGAAAGAAGAGGGAAGTATTATGGAAAAGAACACTCTTGTTACGATTACACGTCAGTATGGCAGCGGCGGCCGCGAAGTTGCTGACCTTGTCGCGAAGAAAATGGGCGTACGCCGCTATGACCGCAAGGTCGTGGCCATGGCAGCTCAGAACATGGGCGAGGAAAACAATTTCCATGACCTCATCGACCGTTCCTACAACGCACCGGAGAACTGCATGGGCAACCTCGGCGACTATGCGTATGTCCGCGTGCCAATGCACAACCGCATGTACATCGAACAGGCAAAGGTTATTCTGGGCATTGCCAAGGAAGGCACGGGTGCCGTATTCCTCGGCCGCTGCGCTGACTATATCCTCAAGGACCATCCAAATACGTTCTCGTTCTTCATCTATGCGGACGATGATTTCCGCCAGGAGCGCGCCAAGACGCATTATGCCGGCCATACGCTCAAAGACCTCGATGCCGAAGACAAGCACCGTGAGCAGTACTATGCGTACTACACGGGCCGCACCTGGGGCGATCCGCAGAACTACGATCTCATGATCAACACGAGCAAGATCTCGCTTGAAGCAGCAGCAGACCTCATCATCTCGTATATCGAGCTGCGTCAGAAACGCGCTGCTGAGAAAAAAGCCTGATTCTCCTTATTTCATAGAACAGGAAAAAGCCTTTCCTCTCTGGTTTTGCCAGGGGGAAAGGCTTTTTGTCGTCTTAAGTCTTATGAAGAATTTAGAAATCGAGATGGCGGAAGTCTGTCGGGGTCATGTGGTTGACGTGTTTGAAGGCGCGGGCAAAATGCGAGGCGCTGTTGAAACCGCAGTTTTCCGCGATGGTCTCGATGGAATCCGCGGTGGTCTGCAGCAGGTGTTTGGACTGGCGCAGGCGGTACTGCAGGACGTACTCATGCGGCGTGCAGCCGAGGTATTTCTTGAAGGTGCGGATGAAGTGCGAGGGACTCAGCAGGCATAGGCCGGCCAGCGTGTCGAGTTCAAGAGGCTCTGCATAATGTTCCTGAATATGCTGCAGGGCCGGCGCGAGGGTTTCGTTGACCGGCTGGGAACTGCCCTCTAAATTGGCGAGATTCATGAGAATGCGGTCAATGCGGTGTGAAAGGATCGCCTCGCTTTGCAGCGTATACTGTCCCATGGAGAGGATGCTCTGGAAGGTCGGCTCAAGCAGCGGAATATTCTCACCCGTGAAGAGCAGTCCGTTTTTTTCGAAGAGATAGCCTGTATAGGCGGCGCTTTCCGCTCCGCGGAAATGGAACCAGAGGAAGTCGCCGGCTTCCTGACAGCCGTAGATATGTGCGTAGCGGCAGTCGAGCAGCAGAACCTCACCGGCATGGGCGGCTGCCTTCTGTTCCCGGCTTTCAGCGTAGAAGACGCCGCTCTTTACGAACATCAGCAAAGAGGAATCGATGTACGGCCGCTTGACCCGGTAATTCTCCTGACAGTAAAAATGCCCGAACTCCGGTGTGTAATAAAGTGCCTGCTGGGCAAAACTCGAAGGGATCGAGAAGTCCATGAAGGACGGCGGCACAACGCCCTTATCGCGTATTTCCATGATGAACACCTCTTATCATATAGATGAAAATGGTGGATTTTCTTTTATTTTAATCCGAAACTATACAAAAATCAATAGAGTAATTTTTGTATAGTTTGTGCGAATTGTATGTAATGATTGCCAGCGCATAGAGAGATATAATATAACCAACGTAAGGAGCTAGAGCAAATGCAAAAGCCCCAAACAATCATGATTATACAAATTGAGGAGGAGTAAAAAATGAAAGAGATTCGTATTGGCCTCGTTGGCGCAGGTTGGATGGGCAAAGCACACAGCACGGCAATGCTCAATGAGCAGATGCTTTTTGGACCGGATTTCGGCGTACCTGTTTTTGAGATGGTCGCTGATAATAATGAAGAAAGTGCCAAGATCGCGCAGCATAAGATCGGTTTCCATCGCATGACGACGGACTGGCATGAGCTCGTGACGGATCCGGACATTGACCTCGTCGATATCGCTACGCCGAATGCCTTCCATTATGAAGTAGCTAAGGCTGCTCTTGAAAATGGCAAGAACGTATACTGCGAGAAACCGCTGTCGATTTCTCCGGCGGAGTCGGAAGAACTCGCAAAACTCGCTGCTGAAAAAGGCGTCATCAACTACGTCGGTTTCAACAACACGCGCAACCCGGCCAATGCTTATGTCCGCGAGCTCGTACAGAGCGGTGCACTCGGTGACATCATGCTCTTCATCGGCCGCTATGATCAGGACCAGCTGCTTGACCCGGATCTGCCGATCACGTGGCGCCACATCAACAAACTGGCCGGCTGCGGTGCACTCGGTGACCTCGGCTCGCATCTGCTGTCCGTCTCCCAGTTCATCATGGGCGACATCACGAAAGTCGATGCCATGAAGCGCACGATCTTCCCGGAGCGTCCAAAAGCAAAAGGCTCGAAGGAAATGGCAAAAGTCGAGAACGAGGATATCATTTCCTTCATGATGGAATATGCAAATGGTGCTACGGGCATGATTTCCTCGAGCCGTGTTGCTACGGGCCGCAAGAATTACCTCGCTTATGAGATTCAGGGCACGAAGGGCTCGGTCAAATACGATTTGGAGCGCATGGGTGAAGTACAGGTCTACTTCCAGTCGGATGATGAACGCGACCGCGGCTTCCGTCAGGTATTCCTGAACCCGAAACACAAGGGCTATTCCGCATTCCAGCCGGCCGGCGGCATTGCCATTGCCTACAACGATATGAAGATTCTCGAAGCACATGAGCTCTTCTCGGCAATCACGAAGGGTACGAAATATATCTGCAACTTCGAGTTCGGCTACAAGATTGACCGCACGGTCAAAGCCATCCTCGAGTCGGCTGACAAGCATGCATGGGTTGATGTAAAGTAAGGAGGCACGCAAAATGGCAATTCAGGTTGGCATTGCCCCAGATTCCTGGGGCGTATGGTTCCCAAAACATGAAAAACAGCCGTCCTGGGACCGCTGCCTCGATGAAATGGCAGAAGCAGGCTACGCCGGCGTAGAACTCGGCCCCTGGGGCTATTTCCCGAATACGGCACCGGAGCTCAAAAAAGAGCTCGACAAACGCAATCTCATCCTCGTGGCTGGCACGGTTGGCGGAAATTTCCTCGATGAGGATTCTGTGCAGGGCATGATGAAGACGATTGACGAGATGGCACCGGTACTCAGATGTTTTGCTCAGGCGAAGTATATCGTCATGCTGCCGCCGATGTACACGGACCTCGAGACGGGCGAAATTGCCATGAATCCGGAGCTCACGGATGAGGAATGGAAACGCTATGCTGATAACGTCCAGCGCGTTGCTGACCATGTGGCAAGCTACGGCCTCATTGGTACGTTCCATCCGCATGTCGACTCCCATGTTCAGACGGAGGCTCAGATTGAGCGTCTGCTGAAGGATACGAACGTCATGCTCTGCCTTGATACGGGCCATCACGTTTATGGCGGCGGCGAGCCGATTTCCTTCTATAAGAAGCATGCAGACCGCATTCCGTACATCCATATCAAGGACTGCGACCTTGCTGTCAAGGCACAGATGGACAAGGAACATTGGTCGTTTGCCAAGGCCGTGACAGAAGATATCATGGTCGAGCCGGGCAAAGGCAGCATTGACTTCAAGAAGTTCCATGACGCTTTGGTGGAAAAGGGCTATGACGGCTGGTGCGTCGTCGAGCAGGACCTGTTCCCTGTCAAATCGTTTGACATTCCGCTCAAACTGGCGAAAAAAGGACGCGAGAATCTGCGTGCTGCCGGTTTCTGCTAAGCACCGTTCTTGCTGCCCCCACTTGACTGCTGCTTTTGTTTCTCTTATGCAAAAACAGAAAACCTACTCCTAAATGATCCCGTAATGGCGGGAAAAGCCTTCCCAGACGCGCGGAAGGCTTTCTTTTTCGGCAAATTTGGGAAATCGTGAATGATATAATCTGTCGGTTCATAAATAAGCATTATAAGCATTGGCATTAAAGGAGGAATTTCGATGACAGGACAAACAGGACCTGCAGCGCAGGTGACGCAGACCACTGCAGATAAGCTCTCCTGGTTTACCCGCATTTCCTATGGCCTCGGCGATACGGCACAGAACGTCGTCTGGGGTGCGATGAGTATTTTGACGTTCTTCTACACGGATTATGCCGGCGTTGACCCCGCGGTCGTCGGTGTGGTCATGCTGCTTTCGCGCTGTTTTGATGGTTTTTCCGATGTCTGCATGGGCTTCATTGTCGAACGCACGCATTCGAAATGGGGCAAGGCACGTCCCTGGATTCTCTGGATGAGCCTGCCATTTGCCATTTCCATCGTGCTTCTCTACATGGTACCGCAAGGTTCGACGGCCCTGCAGTTTGCTTATATTTTTGTAACGTATAATTTCTGTACGACCATCTGCTACACGGCCATGAATCTCCCGTATGGCAGTCTTTCGGCCCTGATGACGCATCTTTCCAAGGAGCGCGATATGCTCTCCATCACGCGTATGACGCTTTCCCCGCTTGGCAAGATCCTTGCCGTTTCGGCGACTCTGCCGCTCGTCAAATTCTTTGGCGATTCCCAGATGGCCTGGATTGAAGTCATGAGCCTTTGGGCTGTCGTCGCCCTGCTGCTTCTGCTGCTCTGCTTCTATAAATGCGAGGAGAAAGTCAAGCCGTCCCCAAAGAAAAAGGCCGAGAAGATCCCCGCTAAGATTGCCCTCAAAGCCCTCGGGCTCAATAAATACTTCTGGATGGCCACGGGGCTCTGGACGATGCAGGCCTGCATTGCCTTGTTTACCGGTACCATCCTGCCGTACTACTGCAAGTACATTTTCATGGATGATTCGCTTTACAGCATCCTGTTCCTCGTCGAGACGTTCACGACAATTATCGCGACGATGCTGTTCTGCCCGAAGCTCCTGAAGAGATTCGGCAAGCGCAATATGTCGCTCTACGGCATCATTTTGGCGTTCTTCGGACATTTGGTCTATTTGCTGGACCCGTACAGCTTCAACTGGGTGCTGTTCAGCTGCTTTATCCGCGGTCTCTGCTTTGCGCCGCTGAATTCCGTTATTTTCGGTTTCTTCGGCGATGTAGTCGACTACAGCCAGTGGAAATTCCACATTCGTCAGGAAGGCCTGATTTTCTCGGGCGGCTCTGTCGGCAATAAGATTGGCGGCGGCCTTGTCAGTGCCCTGCTCACAGGTCTTCTGTCGTATGCCGGCTACGTCTCTTCGGCGACGGCCTCGGCTGCCCAGCCGCAGAGTGCGATTGACATGATCGTGGCTCTCTATGAATACGGCCCGCTCGTCATCTGGGCCATCGTCATTGTCATTCTTTACTGCTACAAACTCGACCAGCTCTATCCGAGAATCATGCGGGATCTCGTGGCAAGAGCTGCCCGCGGTGAAGACTGATGAAGAGAGATACGCAGATTTTTTGAATATTTGGCAAGACTGTTCCAGACTTTGAGCAGTCTTGCTGTTTTTATGCGATTTTTCCGCAAGATAGGAACTGTTTTTTCTTTATGAACGTGGTAATATAAAGAGTATATATTGAGCAGATTGGTTCTCTGTACTTCTGTGGAAAGAGGGGATTCCCTTGGTTAAGGCATTATTGCTGATTTATTTGATATGGGGCATGAATTGGGTTGTCATGAAAACGGCCAATACATTTTTCCCGCCCATTACGTTTGTGGCGTACCGTTTTCTCTTTGGCGCTGTCGTGCTGCTGTCGGTCTGGCTCTGGCTGCGTCTGCCGCTGCCAAAGAAAAAATACTGGCCGTGGATTTTCCTCACGGGCATTCTGCAGATGGGGCTCAACAACATTGCGGCCCAGACGAGCATGCTGACGCTCGGTGCCGGCATGGTTTCGGTGCTCAATTACAGCATGCCGGTGTTTGCGGCGGTTATGGCGCATTTTCTGCTCGGGGAGAAATTGACCTGGCGCAAGGGATTTGGCATTATTCTGGCCCTTGCCGGCATGGTCGTCCTCATGGATGTACACGCGGGCGGCAGCATTACGGCCAT
>NZ_JBJEXT010000048.1:0-1559 GCF_051886055.1 Mitsuokella apri
CGTCCGCGCCCTTGTTGCCGGCCTTCGTGCCTGCGCGCTCGATGGCCTGCTCGATATTCTCCGTCGTCACAACGCTGAAGATTGTCGGTACGCCCGTCTGCAGGCCAACCTGAGCGATGCCCTTCGAAGCCTCGTTGCAGACGTAGTCGTAATGCGTCGTCGAACCGCGGATGACAGCACCGAGGCAGATGACGGCATCGTATTTGCCCGATTCTGCCATTTTCTTGGCGACGAGCGGCAGCTCGAAAGCGCCAGGTACCCAGGCGACGTCGATATCGTCGTCATTCGTCTCGTGGCGGTGCAGCGTGTCGAGAGCGCCGCCGAGGAGCTTGCTCGTGATGAATTCATTGAAACGGGCGACGACAATGCCGAATTTCAGGCCCTTGCCGGATACAAAACCTTCATATACATTTGCCATGGGAATTCCTCCTAAACTTTATGTCAATGGGATTTTTGCCTGAGCTTTATGCTTATTTCAGCGTCTCATCGCTGAACAGATGGCCCATTTTGACTTTTTTGACGGTCAGATAGCGCTTGTCGAATTTATTGGCATGGACCTGCAGCGGCACGCGGCCCGTGATTTCGAGGCCGTAGCCCTCAAGGCCGGCGCGTTTGGCCGGATTGTTTGTCATGAGACGGATGCTCGTGAGGCCGAGGTCCGCGAGAATCTGTGCGCCGATGCCGTAGTCGCGCAGGTCCGGTGCAAAGCCGAGTTCGACATTGGCCTCGACCGTATCGCGGCCCTGGTCCTGCAGCGCATAAGCGCGCATCTTATTGGCGAGGCCGATGCCGCGGCCTTCCTGACGCATGTAAAGCACGACGCCCTCACCCTCTTTTTCGATTTTCTTCAGGGCAAGCGCGAGCTGGTCGCCGCAGTCGCAGCGCATCGAACCCAGTGCATCGCCCGTCAGGCACTCCGAATGAACGCGCACGAGCACGTCTTTCTTGCCGCGCACGTCGCCCTTAACGATGGCGATATCACATTCGTTGTTGAGCTCGTTCTCATACGCATGAATGCGGAAGTGGCCGTATTTGCTCGGGAAATCGACATCGGCAACTTCATGCACGAAATTCTCCGTGCGCTTGCGGTACTCGATGAGCGATTTGACCGTGATGATGTGCAGGCCGTGCTTGGCGGCAAATTCCTTGAGGCGCGGCGTGCGCATCATATGGCCGTCGTCATCCATGATTTCACAGCAGAGACCGGCCGGATAAAAACCGGCGAGGCGTGCGAGGTCCGTCGTCGTCTCCGTATGGCCGGCACGGCGCAGCACGCCGCCCTCGACGGAGCGCAGCGGGAACACATGGCCCGGACGGCGGAACGAAGCCGGCTTGGCCTTCGGGTCGAGCAACTTCCTGACCGTCTGGCAGCGCTCGAACGCCGAAATGCCCGTCTCCGTGTCGTACGCGTCAATTGAGACCGTGAAGGCCGTCTCGTGATTGTCCGTATTGTTCGTGACCATCTGGCCGATATTGAGTTCATCGAGACGTTTGCCGTCAATCGGCGTGCAGATGAGCCCCTTGGCATACGTCGCCATGAAGTTGATGTCCTGCGGCGT